>JAKBHQ010000286.1 GCA_021836665.1 Thermoplasmata archaeon | reverse complement strand
CCTTCATTCTCAGATTGAGAGCGGGAGGTAGAACTGCTTATCTGGGATGAGTCGAAATTCTGCTCAATGGAAAAAGGACCCACTCGACGTGCATTGACTAGCGATTTGTTTTGTTCGATCTCTTTGGCCTCCGCCTAGAGGGGCAGTGCTGCTCCCTCAAGGTTTAGATCGTCTCGCTTGACCCTTATGAAAACTGCAGCGACCACGAATCCCAAAATAGCTATGATCGCCGATGCCCAAAAGGCCGTATCGAAGCCCGAGATGGTCGCTTTGGAGACGAGGACTGCTTGAGTCAATGCGGAAATCGAATGCGTTGGCGATGAGGCTATGGCCCGGTGCACGAGCGATGTCACTTTGTTTGCGGCCGCAGTCCTTGAAACGGTGACTAGTACCGCCAGGCCTATCGAGCCACCGATCTGCTGGGTGGTGTTTAACACCGCCGAGGCTATCCCGCCGTCCGTCTTGGCTACCCCAGCTACCGCCGTTAGGGTAAGTGGAACGAAGGTCATCCCTGCTCCTAGGGCGAGGACGAGCATCGGACCTAGCACCCCCGTTAAATAGGTCGAGCTCGGGGTGATCCTGGTTAGCAGCATCAAGCCGATGGCTGCTACGAACGGACCGACAAGGAGAAAGACCCTGGGTCCAAATCGGGTCACCAACTGGGAAGTCGCCCCCGCCGCTGCGACAATCGCTATTGACACTGGCAAGAATGCAAAGCCAGCTTTTAGGGGACTATAGCGGAGAAAGTCCTGGATAAAGAGTGTGAGGAAGAAGAACATCCCGAATAGCGATGCCCCGATAGATAGCATCAGCGCCAAAGCGCCAGAACGGTTTCTACTAGCGAGTATCCGCAAAGGTACTAGGGGGTGAGTGGACCTGGACTCGATGAAGAAAAAAGCGATCCAAAGAGCGACCGAGGCGGCGAGGGTAACCTCGGTGACAGAGGATTTCCACCCGCTAGTAGACGCGTGGGATAGACCGTAGACCAAAAGTGTCGCCGCCAGAGTTACAGAGATCGCTCCGGGTAGGTCGAGGCCGCCAGCCTTGGTATCTGACTTGTGCAAGACTTTAGATGCGACGATGCTGAGTACTACACCTATCGGTACGTTGACGAACATGACCCAGCGCCAAGACCCAAAGTCCGTTAGTACTCCACCAAGCAGTAGGCCCAAGGCGGCGCCGGCGCCCGACATAGCAGCGTAAACACCCATCGCCTTCGCCCTCGGCTTGCCCTCAGGAAAGTTGTCAGTGACGAGTGACAGTGCCGCCGGAGACGCTATAGCGCCACCAACACCCTGGATTACTCTCGCAGATATCAGCCAAAGCTGGCTCGTCGCTAGTCCACCGGCAAAAGATGCCAGGGTGAAAATTACGATCCCGATAACAAATAGCTTCTTGCGGCCATATAGATCTCCTAGGCGACCACCGAGCAAAAGGAGTCCGCCAAATGCGAGGGCGTAGGCGTTGATGACCCATTCTAGCGAGGCAGACGAAAAGTGTAATTCTCGCTGCATCGATGGGAGCGCGATGTTCACGATCGAAGCGTCTAAAACTACCATCAGCTGGGCTGTAGCGATTACAAAAAGGATTATTGTCAGGGAGTGATCTTTATGTCGATAGGGTTGTTCGGTCTGACCAGGCAATTCGGGTCCTCCTTTTGTCGTCTTTTTGTTTCAACTCTCGCCCAGGCTTAGCTCTCGGAATGGTAGCAGGGAGTTTAAGCGGATTCAGTCAATTGCTGAAAGTGACCTAGTCGCTAGTTGAGCTTTTGGTGGCTATCGTCGGTCGACGGGTTGGCTAGAAACTCTAAGGTCGTGGAGAACTCGATCCGCAAGTTATTTGCTAAAAACTTCCGCTTAATTAGCCCGATTCCGACCTCAGCCGCCATTAGATCGACGTGTCCCTTGATGATCAGGGCCTCGTTAGCACTCCAGGTGAGCTTTCTAATCGACAGATCCTTCTTTATGGACCTGTCCTTGATTTGAAGAAACCCACTTACTTTAAAACCTTCTACCAGGGGCTGGAAGGAGTTTGATTCAAAGACAATATGGGGAAACTTTGCGCTGTCGAGTATCGGTTGAGATGCAATCCTTTCGGTAAGTTTCGCAGTGGCCCCGATCAATGAATTAGTCTCTATCTCTACCCTCGCAAAGGTCGGTACGCCTTGCTCGTCCACCATGACTCTTGCGCTCGAGATCCTGGCCGTCGCAATGAGATAGCGAAACATATGATGGGTGGTCGCAACAATTTTCAGGTCCTCTGGCGTTCCATGAGAATGCCAAACCCCAGGCCTAGCGATCCACTTGGCGCTCTCAATCGACATGTCAAGACCTCCAAAGGACCGTAGATTTGAAACTTTCTCTGGGTATAACTAACCGGGGAGTCGATACATTTCAGCTTCAAAACGTTTGAGCAGAATCCACCCGAACTTCGCTGCCCTGGCTCACTTTGCCGCTACCGGAGATATATGGGATGCTAGTACCTCGGTCCCCCCGGTCGGTTCTGGCTACGACGGTACGGTTGACAAAAGATAATTACTTCGACGCCAGAG
>JAKBHQ010000012.1 GCA_021836665.1 Thermoplasmata archaeon | reverse complement strand
TCGCTTCGATTCCCGAACATAACTCGACACCCTCCACTCGTCACGGAGGAAAAATAAATGTACTTATTAATTTGTATACGTGTCATACATGTTTGCATTCTATGTTTGCATCTGTGACTTACGTCATCTACACTTTTTTACATCAACCCGTCCTCGGGGGGATTTCTTAGCGAAGGAGGCTCCAGGGTGAGCATCATGGAAAGGGCAGTGGATAAATCGCTGCAGCCCGATAAGTCACAAATTGTTAGCAAGCCAACGCACCATGCTGACCCCGGTCCGCTTGGCGTTCTAGCTTTTGCAGTTGGATCTCTGATCCTGAACTTCATCAATGCTGGCTTAATTGGAGCAAAAGGAATTGCCATCATCATCCCGGTGGGAATCGTACTTTCGGGTCTGATCCAGGTATTGGTCGCTGGGCTCGAATACCCGCGCGGAAATACTTTCACCGTTGCTGTATTTGGGACATATGGTGGTTTTTGGATAATCCTCGGGCTCTGGGTCGGATATTACGCACCGCAGGCAGGAACCGACGGTGGAAAAGCTCTCGGACTTTTTATAGCCTGCTATGCCCTGATGACCTTCATATTCTTTATCGGATCCCTGAAAATCGAAAAGGTCCTGGCACTCATCTTTGGCCTGATCACCATTGCACTTACCTGCGCAGCCATCTCCAACTGGACCGGCAATGCAGGTCTCGGCAAATTCAGTGGATGGGTAGGAATCACCTTTGCTCTAGTAGCTTTCTACAAGGCAGCCGCTGACATCTGGCACTCCCAGTATCACCGCGAAGTGCTTCCCTTAGGGAAAGTAGCCAAGTAGGCCCCAATCTCTGGCCTCGATGGTGGCGAAGGAACTAACTGATCCTTGCCACTTTGGGTTACAGGAAGGGTTGTCCCCCATGCTCTCCTGTCATCCAAAAACATCGAGGCCAGAACAAAATTGACTGCACCTTGGAAGAAAAACTATTCTTTCAAGGTGCAGTTTTTATTTTTTGCCGTTTCTAGATCCATGGCTCGTTCTAAAGCAAACATTCACTACACCTGATCTTGGAAGCGTGACCAATTCTTCCATTAATGCGCATTCAGATTCGAATTGACCAATGTCACAGTTAGAAATCGCCAAGATTTTGAAGTTCCCTCCACCGCTTGCTAGATGAAAATGGTAAATAATCAACAAGCCATTTAGTTAGTGAATTGCATTAGTCGGCCCTAAACTTGCGACCGATAAGGGGACGGCTCTGAATTCACCGCTGGCCCACCTTACCTGTCCGGATCCACCGGAGCCTTTGTTTCACCCGGTCGGTCGGTCCTGGGAGGTCCCCGAAAGTTGACAAATTTAATGAGTGAGCAGACCGACCTGAATAAATATGGGGGGCTCAATCACATATAGATCAAGACTGAACGAGTCAGTCGGTGGATCCAAGGTTACCTGCCGCTACGAGGTCGCCTCATCCACTAAATAGACCAGCGACTCGAAGTCGTATCCTAGCTGATCGCTTAGGGCCATTTCGCAAGTCTTTGCCAAGGAATACGCACCGTCAAAATGCTGACCCGCCAGTTCTCGTCCTTCATCGATGAGAGCCGACTCTATAATCTCCGGGTAAAGCATTCCCCTGTTGCCGCCTGCTCCACAACAGCTCGCACTCCGAGGTACGACCACGGTTTTAGCGAATCGAGCTGCAACTCGGACCATCGCATCCACTAGACCCAACTCTCTCGCTGCGCACGTCGGATGGAGCAGAACCTTCCCAAGCGGGCGGGTGACTTCCATGTCGCCAGTTACTTGGTCGAGCCATTCAGTTATGTCGATAATCTTCAGCCCACTCCATTTCTTTCGATTTGTCGGTGTCAGGATCGATCGCCGCTCGCCAAACTGGGTCTCCGCTATTTCGTCTAAAAGAGTCTTCGCACACGACGTAACATCGCACATCACCGGGATTCGCCCACCATCGGTCCATCTCCACATCGCCTCGACTATACGATTTGACATGATGTCTCTGCCCAGATCCGATCCGTTATGCGACCACGGCTGAGAGCAACATAACCCCTCTGTGTCGCTGGGAAGATGAACAGCGACCCGAGCTCTCGATGCCACCTTTAAAATTGTTTGCATCAATGAGTCTTTCCCGGATTTGGAAGAGCCGAAGATCCGCGATACGCAGGCTGGAAAGTATACAACTTCAGCATTCACAGAGCTCTGGGAAATCATTTCCGGCGGGGCTACAAACTCATTAGACCAATGAGGAAAGCCACTTAACCTCTGCGCCACCATGTCAGTGCCCCAGCCCAAAGTATTGTTGCCGACGAAGCGCCTAGATCTAACACCAGCTGAAATAGCAACCTTGGCCATCTTCTCAACTTTTTGAAACTCCGAGGCGGCGACTCTCATCCCTAGCTTTGCGGCCCTCGATTTAGAACTGCTGCGGTCAAAGTCCACCAGGTAAGCGGTGTTGATCCCCATTGGACATACCGTGGAGCACATTCCGTCCGCTACGCATGACGCTTCACCTGCATAGCCGTAATCTTTCCAAACTTCTCGAGCAATGTCGTCTTCT
>JAKBHQ010000034.1 GCA_021836665.1 Thermoplasmata archaeon | reverse complement strand
TCGTCGTAGTGATAGTGGGATCTGTTTTCATAAGCTATCTGAGCGCTTCGTCAGGAAAGCCCGGCGGCACGCCGGTTGCAATTGACGTTGCCCCCGGTTCTTCCTACGCTCAACTGGAGCAGAGGTTTCTGAACCAAGGAGTAATCAGTTCAGTCACCTATTTTTCAGTCTTTCTCAAGCTAAGCGGTAACGTAATACTGCAACCTGGATACTACGTCTTTAGAAAACATGAGCCCTATTCGGCAATTCTGGCGGACATCGTTGCTGGCCCTAAAACTTACAAACTGACGATCCCTGATGGGTTTTCTCTTGCTGGTATAGCCCAGGTGGTGGGGAGACTTCCCGGTCACTCTGCGAGTTCCTTCTTGAACCTCGCAGAAAAAACTCCGCCGAAGTCGACCGGCTTTTCTGCGCCAGGAATCACGTCTTCCTTGGGATTTTTGTTTCCAGATACTTATTTTCTAGATCCGACCTGGAGTAACCAACGAATCATGCAGGTCATGCTGGATCGATTTTCAGAAGTGGCTCAGCAATTAAAGCTCGATCCGCAAGGCAGCTACCACGGGCTCAGTGGATATCAGGTGGTAATTGCAGCCTCAATAATTGAGAGGGAGGCAAAGGCAGTCAGTGACTATCCGAAGGTGGCAAGGGTAATTCTGAACAGGCTGAGGGCAAATATGCCACTGCAGATGGATTCGACGGTGAGATTTGCTACGGGGAACTATACCGGACCTCTGACCGTCGGTCAGTTGCAGGATAGCTCTCCCTATAACACATATGCGCACTTAGGCTTGCCGCCATCTCCTATTAGTTCCCCCGATAAAGCGGCAATGGCGGCGGTACTTCACCCTGCAACTGGTAGTTGGCTATATTTTGTAACCCTAAAAGGGAGGAGCGTATCCTCGTTCTTTGATACCTACCAGCAGCAGCAATCCGCCATCACCGCATCAGGCGGCCTATAGAGTTTTGCTGGTAGCACATAAGTAGCCATACAAAGCAAGCTAGCCGCCCGGTAATGCTTGGGTCGGGGAGAGGTACGAATTGAGGAGAAGGAATGAATCCAGGTAATTGGCCAACCGGATATACGAGATTCGCATGTTTGGTCGGCGACCCAGCTTCGCACTCATTATCTCCCACGCTTTTTAACGCTGGGTTCAGTCATCTTGGATTGGATTGGGTCTATCTGGCTATGTCAGTAACCCCAGATAATCTGCCTTCTGCCATTGCTGGGCTCAGGGCATTAGGGGTGGGTGGAATTTCCGTCACTATGCCTCACAAGAAGGAGATCATCGATCTTTTAGATGGATTAACTTCTACAGCTTCAACTCTCACTTCCGTCAACGTCGTTTATGTCGAGTCGGGGGAGTTGATCGGTGATTCGACCGATGGCCGGGCCCTGGTCGACAATCTATCCTTTGACCATGGAATAGACCTTGTAGGCAAGAGGGTTGCCCTGGTAGGTACGGGGGCAGTCGCTCGCTCGATTTCGGTGTCGCTGGTTCAGGCAAAGGTTGGGAAGCTAAGTATCCACGGGCGCAATCGGTCAGCAGCCAAGGAGATACATCTATTGGCTTCTTTGGGGGGTTTCTCGACCCAGGTCGTTCTTGGAGAGGCGACGGATATCGAGGAGGCAGAGATAGTTATAAATGGGACTTCTCTGGGCATGGCAGGGCGAGGTCATGAAGGTTCTTCGCCAGTAGACAAAGGACTGCTACATAGCGGACAATTCTTATGCGACGTCGTCTACCATCCCCTTGAGACGCGATTTTTACAGTATGCCAAAGAGATTGGAGCACCTCATACAAATGGTGTGGGGATGCTAACCCGAATCGCTGTCTTGGCGTTTGAACGCTGGTCAGGAGAGCTGGCACCAGTGGAGGAAATGCGTCGTGCCGTTACGGCTGAAGTCGAAAGAAGAATTTCGACCTAGAACACTGGCAAACAAGCAGCAAGTCAATTGGGTATTGAATTACCTTTTGAACCTCCGAATTGCTTGGATGGTGGACTGCGTTAGTGAGACGGGGAATCGGTTACCGGGCCCGAACAGTTAGTCCGAAGTTGCTATGTGACGCTTCGTATAGTCAGAAAGCCTAAAGTTGGAATGGCATACTGCACAACTTAAGATTTGTAGCTGAACTTGACGCCAACAAGTACTCCCTCAAGGTAAAAGTCAGTGACGAACGGTTGCGCAGGGTTATATCGACAGGATTATTCTGCTGCGGTACTATTTCAGTTTTTCAAGTAGCTCACTCTTGACTAATTCAAATAAGCTGTGATCGAAGTAGCCGGCTGACGGCGGACGCCGGGGCTTGTCGATGTCTAAGCATCGTGGGCTTTGTAGGCAACGCGTAGACCCCCCCAATGTTTTCCAAATACATAGATCGGGGCCGAGGCATCCTTCATCATGACGAATACTTCGCCACCCATATCCCTACGGTAGGTCTGTAGGTAGAAGGGTCTCTCGCTCTGGGCGGCACCTAGGCCGGTTCGATCCAAGAACATCCTTCTGTTTCGGCAGTTAGCGGCGTTCCATACCGGATCAGGACCTTGAGGT
>JAKBHQ010000398.1 GCA_021836665.1 Thermoplasmata archaeon | reverse complement strand
GGCCATAACGATGCGGGTATCTTTAAAATCCGTCGAGGCGGCGATAAGGCACCGATTCTCAGGGTCAATTGCGGACGGGAATGTTGTGGCCGCTACCCAAGCCTTCGATTTCGTAAGGAATGAGTTGGCTAAAACGACCTCCTCACTCGCTCGTCCCAGTTAACTATCTAAATTCTTAAACTGCATAACGAAGGAATCTCAAATGCTCCAACAGATAGAAGGCTCACTCGCTGTGGCCAAGGCCGCCGCCCTGTGTAGGCCAGAGGTGATCTGCGCCTACCCAATATCACCCCAAACACATATCGTCGAGAATCTTTCGGTGATGGTCAAAAGCGGTGAACTCTCCCCGTGCGAATTTGTAAATGTGGAATCAGAATTTGCAGCTATGTCGGTCGCAATCGGGGCGTCTGCTGCGGGAGCTCGTTCTTACACTGCCACTGCGAGCCAGGGGCTGCTATTTATGATCGAAGCGGTCTATAACGCCGCTGGCCTCGGCCTACCCATCGTTATGACCTTAGCAAACAGGGCTATCGGCGCACCGATAAATATCTGGAACGATCACACCGATTCGATGGCGGTCAGAGACTCAGGTTGGATCCAGTTGTACGCCGAGACGAATCAAGACGCAGTAGATCTCCACATCCAGGCCTTTAGACTCGCCGAGGAGATATCACTACCAGTAATGGTGAATATGGACGGCTTCATCCTCACCCACGCCGTCGAGCGGGTCGACATACCCGAGCAGGAGCAGGTGGACCGCTTCCTTCCCCACTTCGAGCCAAAACAGATACTCGATCCAAACGACCCGGTCTCGATAGGCTCGATGGTGGGTCCGGAGGCCTTTAGCGAGGTCAGATACCTAGCGCACGCAAAGCAGCTACTCGCCCTAGAACGCATTCCGGAGATCGCAAATGAGTTTGATTCGATCTTCTCTCGTTATGCCGGTGGTCTGGTCAGTAAGTACCACCTCGATGGCGCAGGAACGATCATTGTTGCGATGGGTTCAATCCTGGGTACGATCAAAGACGCCGTCGACGAACTTCGTGACGCTGACCTTTCGATAGGCGTACTCGGAATAACGACCTTCCGACCCTTCCCGCTAGATGCAGTGAGGGAAGCTCTATCTAGCGCCGAACGAGTGGTGGTATTAGAGAAGGCCTTCTCGGTGGGCCTTGGCGGCATACTCAGCGCCAACATCACCACGGCCCTAGGCAATGCACCGATAAAACGCTATTCGGTGGTCGCCGGGCTCGGCGGAAGGTCAATCCTGCGCTCATCGCTGGTGGACTTTTTTAAACTAGCCGATGCTGACGAGATCGCTGACTTGACCTTTTTAGACCTAAATCACGCTGTCATAGACCGGGAAATAAGCCGCATGCAAACCTCGGTTCTACCCAGACCCGCAGCTGAACGAATCGTCCACGACCTCGGTCACAGTGCCAAGGCTAATTGAAAGGAACCACGTGGGCTACCAACCAGTCAAGTTCTACCAGACCGGAAGCTTCGTCGTAGGAAACAGGCTTTTAGAAGCGCAGGACCGCACGGTTCAAGCAGACATGAAGCGCACCAACTCCCTCACCCTCGGCCACAGGGCATGCCAAGGGTGCGGCGAGGCCCTCGGAGCCAGATACGCCATTGACGCAGCGATGCGGGCGACTGATGGCAAGGTGATCGCAGCAAATGCCACCGGCTGCCTCGAGGTATTTACGACACCTTTTCCTGAGACTTCATGGCAAATACCCTGGATACACTCACTCTTCGGGAATGTGGCTGCGGTGGGCACGGGAATAGCAGCGGCATTGAAGGTCAAAGGGCGAACCGACGTTAGGGTCGTGGCCCAGGCTGGCGACGGCGGAACCGTCGACATAGGATTTGGCGTCCTTTCTGGAATGTTTGAAAGAAATGATGACGTACTCTTCATCTGCTACGACAATGAAGCGTACATGAACACCGGCGTCCAGCGCTCTGGGGCAACCCCACCCGCAGCCAAAACCTCAACCACTGAAGCCGTCGGTGCTCACCCAGGAGCGGACTTTGGCAAGGGCAAAAACCTCCCACTTATAGCGATGGCCCATGAAATACCCTATGTAGCGACGGCGACGGTGGCCGAACTCCACGATCTCGAATACAAGGTCGAAAAGGCGATGTCATTCCGTGGCGCTAGGTACCTTCACGTCCTTGTACCCTGTCCGCTTGGTTGGGGATCCGCCCCTTCGGACACAATAAGACTCTCAAGGCTCGCTAAGGAATCCGGCCTCTTCCCAGTCTTCGAAGCCGAGTACGGCGAAGTCACCGGGTCATCAAAAATCCGTTCTCAGGTCCCGGTAGAGGAGTACTTACGTCCACAGAGGCGCTATCAACACCTCTTCCGACCTAGCGCCAACACCGAGGTGATAGCGCAGCTTCAAACGATAGCGGACAAGAATATCCGACGATTTGACCTCCTTGATACCCAATCCCAAAGCTCAAGTGGAAACTCACTAGCCGACCAAGAAGCACTCCAAACGAGGTAACGATAAAATGGACAAGCCTTACGCGATAACCCTCGAAGTCGGCACGAGCCGCT
>JAKBHQ010000096.1 GCA_021836665.1 Thermoplasmata archaeon | reverse complement strand
ATCGAAATAGACAAGATCTACCTTGGTCGACAAACCACCACTCTCGGGAACGATTGACTTTTCGTCTGGCAGTTCTGCCGTCAGTTTCTGACCCGCCTCCACCCTGATTGAAGGCTTATCAACGACCAATCCATCAAGAAATACCGCACCATCGACTACTAGCCTGGTTACCGCAGCCCTTGGAAGCCCGAGAAGCATCGACAAACAACGGTCGACTCTAACGCCCTCTAAGGAATTAGGGACGACAAAACTCGGAGAACTACTCACTGATTTTGCCCCTATGGTTTATGTCTGAGCCCAAGTGCAATCACTGCCACGCCGAGTACTACTGCGGCGTCGGCGATGTTGAAGGTGGGCCAGAACCCCAAATAGATGAAGTCAATGACTCCACCACCATTATTCCTAAATATGCGGTCGACGAAGTTGCCCAACGCCCCACCGGCCAACAACGCTATACCAACCAGCATCGTCGTCTTTTCAACTTTGAGGGTAGCATAAGCGAGCACTACGAGGGCAAGTAGCACAAACAGGGCAATTACGTAGGGATGCCCTCGACCCAAGGAAAAGGCAAAGCCGGTGTTGTATTCGAGCTTAAGCTTCAGCGGCCCAAACAGGGAAATACTGCGGGACGCCAAGTTCGACTGTGCCCAGCTCTTCGAGAGTTGATCCAAAGCAACCACAAGGACCGCAACCGAACCGACAAGGACCCAACGCTTTAGCCCATAAAGCTTGCCTGTTGACACCCTCCTCCTAACTAGCGAAGCGCAGAAAGACCGCCGGCCTTGCACTTTACGCAAAGACGAGCGTATGGCAGCGCTCTTAATCTAGCCCTCGGAATCGGCATGTGACAGTTCGCACATACCCCATAGTGCCCGCCCGCCATGCGCCTCAGCGCTTCGTCTACCTCGTCAACACCCGCTCGTGCTTGAGAGGCTAAAGCGAGATTACGCTCTCGATCGACAGTGGTAGTACCGCCTTCTCCCGATTCCTCGTCGAACTGAACCTCTCCCGGCTCGGCTTCCTGCGCAAGGCGCTCTGCCTCCAACTTGAGGCTCGCGGCCTGCTCGAGCAGTAGGCTCTTCTCCGCCTGGAGCAATTGGCCCTGCCCGGCTAAAAACTCCTCGTCGCTTAGAGCTTCGAGTTCCTCGTCGGTCAATTCGGCCAGCGACGGGAGAACTACATCGGCGCTGTCACTCGACCCATTCCCACTAGTTTGGGTCTTGTCCTTGGTGCTCTTTTCCAACTTCTACCTGAGGTCCCCTCTGTTGTTTACGTCACCGCATAATGGCTACCAAAGCCACAAAACTAGTGACTTAGACGTCCGAACCAGCACACCAGAATATATGGGTAAAGCTAGAACGCGTGCTATACCTTAATCGACTTATCTCAACCCCGTGCAGTACGAAGTTATGCCAGCACAATGACGATTGAAAACCGCAGACTATCCTGGACGAATGACCAAGCGTCGAATTGACTCAACCATAGACACAAATATCCACTTCTACCCGCATATTCAGGGTCAACTGGATCTGCCCGCCATAGAAAAAAAGATTCTCGACTTCTGGGAACGAGACAGCACATTCGAAGCCTCAGTTGAAAAGAATCCGGCCGGAGACAATGAATTCGTGTTTTACGACGGTCCGCCGTTTGCAAACGGATTACCGCACTATGGCCATCTCTTAACCGGGTTCGTAAAGGACGCAATACCCAGGTACCAAACCATGCGAGGTAGGAGGGTTGAACGTCGCTTCGGCTGGGACTGTCATGGACTACCAGCAGAGATGGCATCGGAAAAGGAGTTAGGGGTAAGCGGCCGTCAGGAGGTCGAAGCCCTCGGGATAGGAAAGTTCAACGATCACTGTCGCTCTCTTGTCTATCGCACCACGGATGAGTGGCACCGGTACGTAACGAGGCAGGCGAGGTGGGTCAACTTCTATGACGACTACAAAACGATGGACGTTACCTTTATGGAATCGGTCATCTGGGCTTTTAAGGAGCTTTACGACAAGGGCCTCGCATATGAGGGCTACCGAGTGCTTCCATACTGTTGGGAATGTGAGACACCGCTATCAAACTTTGAGACGAGGCAGGACAACTCCTATCGCAGCCGAATAGACCCGGCGGTAACAGTGGAATTTGAACTCTTGAGTGACCCAAGCTGTCCGATAAAGGAGATCGCCGGAGCGCCAAGAGTCCTCGCCTGGACGACCACTCCATGGACGTTGCCCTCCAATCTCGCTCTCGCCGTCGGAGCTGATATTGACTACGTAGCAATCGAAGCAGATTCGAAGACCTATATTATCGCCGAATCCCGCAGGGAGCACTACCAATCGGAGCTCGAAGGAGGAACCGAAGTCGCTCGTTTCAAAGGAGAAGCTCTAGTAGGGCGGCGCTTCAAGCCAATCTTTGATTACTTCAAAGTCCTTGAGGGTGCCTTTCGGGTGATAGCGGCGGAGTTCGTCGCTATCGACGAGGGAACCGGAGCGGTCCAAATGGCGCCGGGTTTCGGCGAGGAAGACCAGATCGCCTGCGAGGCGGCTGGAATCCCTCTGGTATGCCCGGTAGACG
>JAKBHQ010000488.1 GCA_021836665.1 Thermoplasmata archaeon | reverse complement strand
TTTCCGGGATGTTACCCAACGCGACTCATCGGTGGGATTTTGTGACGGGAGAATCCACCACTGCTGAAACCGACTGCCTGGTTTCACATCTCCCTATCTCCTAGGGAGGGCCCGTCCAATTCCGCAATAAAAGGTCGCCACAATAAAAGGTCGCTTACACAGCCGCGGGTTTTTATGGGTGGAAAGCTGAAAAAACATCTCAAAACTGCACGACTCGGGTGCAAGGGTGGTGTAGATTATGGCTATAGCAAACGTGAGACACAGTCTCACATAGCGAGACACCGGGGGGGAAGTTGAGCGGCTATTTACAATACCTTCGCTACGGCTACCATACGCTGATAAGCGAGTCACTCTCGCACATCGTCATTGTCGTGGTAGCGATGCTGGTTTCGTTTGTTGTCGCCTCACTGCTCGGGCTTCTTGCCTATCGGCGCTCCTGGTTGGCCGAACCACTACTCAGCATCACCAGTACCGCTCTGACCCTTCCATCCTTGGCACTTTTTGGGTTGATGATCCCGATCTTCGGGCTCGGTTTTGTCCCTACGCTGATCGTCCTGGTGATCTATGCGGTGATGCCGATACTTCGTAATCTGATCACCGGACTGAATTCAATTTCTCCGGCGATCCTAGAGGCGGCGACGGGAATCGGGATGACGAGAACGAGGAGGCTCTTTGTCGTCGAGGTTCCGCTCGCATGGCCAATAATTGTCACTGGGCTGCGGTTTTCCTCGATGATGGTGGTCGGGGTAGCCGCCGTTGGTGCGTACGTGGGCGGTCCCGGATTGGGGGCCACCCTCTTCAACGGCTTGGCGGAGGTTGGCTCGAGGTCGGCGGTACCCGAGGTACTCAGCGCAACGATCATGATCCTTCTCATTGCTATTGCGCTCGATGGCCTTTTTTGGCTGATTTCTCGACTAACGGTTTCACCGGGCATTCGCTAGAAGACAAGGTAAGGGGACATGCAGGTGGCATTGGATCTATCACCACAAGAGGCATCACAGGTGGACTCCGGGGTAAAACCCAGGCGATCCGCCATTGAGCTGCGCGACGTGTCTAAGCATTACAAGGACGCTGGCGCACCGATAGTGGACAGGTTGACTCTTTCTATAGCAGAGGGGGAGTTCGTCGCACTGACGGGTCCGTCAGGTTGCGGAAAAACTACCACGCTCAAGATGATAAATAGGCTCATTGAGCCGTCGAGTGGCCAGATTTTAATCAACGGCTTAGATGTCGGCGATCTACCGTCGCACCGTCTCCGCCAGGGGATCGGTTATGTGATACAGAATGTTGGTCTCTTTCCGCACATGACGATAGCTGAAAATGTCGCCGCAGTTCCTCGTCTCCTCGGATGGAAAAAGGATCGTACGACCAACCGGATAGACGAGCTGCTATCTATGGTGGGACTTGAACCGTCAACGTATAGGGACCGCTACCCTCGGGAGCTTTCCGGGGGACAGGCGCAAAGGGTAGGTGTTGCGAGGGCTCTGGCCGCAGACCCGCCAATTCTCCTCATGGATGAGCCTTTTGCGGCGGTTGACCCTATAACTAGGACATCTTTGCAGGACGAGTTTCTCCGTTTGCAACAGAGCATACGCAAGACGATCGTTTTTGTCACCCACGACATGGCCGAGGCCATGCGTCTCGCCGACCGAGTGGTGATCTTCGGGCCCCAGTCGAAGATCGCCCAGGTCGGCGCCCCTACCGAGGTCCTTTCAGCCCCAGCGGATGCATTCGTTTCATCGATGCTCGGTACCGGACGGCTCGTGCAGCTCTTGTCCTGTGTGAAGCTTCGCGACGTTTCATTGGATCCATGGCCGACTATTTCGGAAGAGATGGGGCAAGATGAGAAACTCGTAGCTCTGGCTGAGGCACGGGGGCGTGGAAAAGATAGGGTTTTGGTCCTCGACGAAGCAAAGAGGCCACGCTACTGGATCTATTTAGATGGCAACGGCGAGTCGATGAGGTTTGAGCTGGACTGTACGCTCGACTTAGAGGCGACTTCATTACGTGACGCTATAACCAAGATAGTGTACTGTCCCCACGACTGTGCGGTAGTGGTTGACGGAGATGAATCCTTCCAAGGGATCATAGACCTAAAGGGCATTAGGAGGTCGCTGGCCCCGCTCGCTGGATCCTCAGCTTCGATACTTGGCGTTGACAAATGAGCATCTTTCCCACCTCAGTCGAGAACTTTCATCCCCTCGACCATCAGGGCGAGGTTCCTGGATTAGGTTCGTCCGGGTCTGCGTCGAAGCGAAGGAAGGTACGCCAGTTCGGCCACATAGCATTCCGTCCCTTGATGTTAATTTTGATCCTGGCCATACTGGTGCTATACCTTCATAGCACTCCATTGGACAGCATCGATCGCCGCAGCCTCTACTGGTCGGTCATTAGATCAGAGCTGATCCAGCAGCTGGGTCTCACCCTGGTCTCGTCAGCGGTAGTCACCGTGCTTGCAGTCCTGCTTGGTATTCTGCTGACTCGTAAAAAGGCACCAGTGGCAAATAGCGTTGTCACCGCCCTGGCGACCCTGGGCCAAGCGGCACCCCCTGTCGGACTTATGATTCTCGC
>JAKBHQ010000423.1 GCA_021836665.1 Thermoplasmata archaeon | reverse complement strand
TTGCTAGTCGTCGACCTGCCGGCTTCTGGGCACGCTTTAAGCTTTTTGACTTCGCCAGCTGGATTGGCCGAGGTGGCGAGGGTCGGACCTTTAAAGTCACAGGCTGATGAAGTGCTGGAAATGCTCAAAGACCCTAAGAGGGTCAGCTGCATTTTGGTCACCATTGCAGAGGATACGCCGGTCCAGGAGGCGATCGAACTAAAGGCGGCGATTTCAGACAAAACCACGCTTACTGTAGCATCGCTGGTGGTCAATAAGGTTCTCGCTCCGATTTCTGTCGACGATCTGGAACTTCAAGCTTCGCCCGCCGAAGCCCGCGAAGCTTGGAACTATCGCCAATTGAAGTTCCAGTCACAGATGAGGCAAATAGAACACCTGATGGACGAGTTCGATCAAACGATTCTCAGCATATCTGCGGTAGAAGGCGACCTACTGGGGGGACCCACTTCGGGCCAGTGGTCACTATTGTCGATGGCGACTCTCAGGAAATAGAACGGGGGAGAGTTGCAAAGTTCAATGGCGGAGCTCTTGTCAAACAGGAGGGTAATCGTTTGCCTGGGACCCGGAGGGGTAGGGAAAACCACTTGTTCAGCAGCTATAGCCTACGCTGAAGCCGCTACTGGCAAAAAAGTGTGTGTCGTGACCATAGACCCTGCCCGACGACTTGCCTCTGCGCTTGGCCTATCTAAGCTCGGCAATGACGCTTCACTCGTGACAAAGGTGGGTTCGGGCGAACTTTACGCCACGATGCTGGACGCACATGCCACATTTGACGACATGGTGAGGCGCTATGGAAAATCGCAAGAGCAAATAGAGAAGATTCTTGCTAATAAGCTCTATCAGAATCTAACTACGTCCCTTTCCGGGACGCAGGAGTTTATGGCGATGGAGAGGCTTTTCGAACTCTACGAGGATGCCAGGTTTGATATAATCGTCGTTGACACACCGCCAAGTGTAAGTGCCTTGGATTTTCTCGACGCACCAAAGCGGTTATCTAGCTTCTTGGATAACAGGCTTTTCAAGCTACTGATAAAGCCACCCCCCGCATACTTGAGGCCGCTTAGCCTCGCCACCCGAACCCTTCTGAAGACGATCTCTAAGGTAGTTGGGGCTGAAGTAGTGGAAGACGCCGTTCACTTTTTTGAGGTTTTTTCTGGAATAGAAGACGGCTTTAAAGAGAGGGCGGATTCGGTCGAGAAGGTATTGTCTTCCGCCGAGACTGCTCTCGTGCTGATCTCATCGCCGAGCCAAGGAGCAATCCTAGAGTTAGATCAGCTTGCTCAGAGGCTCAAGAAGTCAAAGCGCGAATTTCACGCTCTCATAGTCAATCGTGTCACTCCAGACTTTTCTGGACCACTAGAGATTCAAGGACAAGCTAGAAACCGAGTAACCGATAATTGGGTATACCTATCACGGGAAAGGGCGTCAGACCTTAAGGCGGGAATTGAGCTAAAGGAGTTGCTCGGGGATACCGCAACGCTATTTGTCGACGAGATTGCCGGAGAGATTTCGGATTTGGGCGGCGTAGAGACGATCGCCAGAGATGTTTCGCTTGGCGAAGTAAGCTAACTTTGCTCCCGGATTCGCAATTGTCGTTTTGAGCTACTACCCTTTTAGGCGATGTATAAGATTCTTCTAGTCGCAGATACGCACTCGGTCACCGACGAACTCGCATCGGCCCTTGGTTCGATTAACTATGAGTTCATTATGGTCGATAATGGCAGGAATACGAGAGATGCAGTAAAGACCCACCTTCCAGACCTGGTTATAGTCGACATGCAGGTCGGGAGTATGGGTGGTATGGCAATCTGCCTCGACCTTCGTCTCGAAGAGTCCGGGGGAAGGTTGCCTTCGTCGAAGGTCCTGATGATAGTTGACAGAAGGGCTGACATCTTCTTAGCGCGTCGCTCAAGTGCCGACGGTTACCTTATCAAGCCGCTGGATCCGATCAGGATCAGAAAAGCTGTGGTTGAAATCCTATCGAATCAAAAATTCGAGGATCCTTCGTTCGCTCCGACCGAAACGACGCCGCCGGTCTTGCTGAAAAACAGAGAAAACGCCTGAGTGACCCAGAGGTCGAATAAAAAACGGTAGCAAAGGACCATTCCGGCCTTTGGAGGCTAGGCTTTTGTTCCACGGGAAGTAGCGCAGCTTGGCAGCGCGCAGCGTTCGGGACGCTGAGGCCGCGGGTTCAAATCCCGCCTTCCCGACCACGTTATCTCGGCGCTGACTGCTCGCCTGGCCGTCATCGATCCGCCGGGAGACTTTTCTCCGACGGTGGGCGGAGACTTAGGGTCCGACTCGTGTCGAAGGGCTCACCATGGGAATACTTTCCTTATCGCTCTCGGGTCGTCGAGTCTTGCTAGTCCATAGTCCATAGCCTGAACTTTACGAATCGGCACTGGATCTGCCTCTCAGCACAGGTTGCACGTTGTGGTTTGCTTGGAGTCCCGCCCTTTCGACCTTGTCCGTAATGGTGTCACCATCTTGCATCATCGACAACCATGGTTTTAGCATAGAACCGCCGACCCGGCCTTCGAATTAGCCTGTTAGGGCAGAGAAAAGTACTTCTTGTAA
>JAKBHQ010000168.1 GCA_021836665.1 Thermoplasmata archaeon | reverse complement strand
TGAGACCTGCGCTTCAACGTTGCGCTGATTAGCCACATACTGCTTGATGATTTCTAACGGGCACCGCCGACTGTAGCGACGAAGTATGGGTTTGTCCACAGCGTTGGGAGTCTGTGACCAAGACGTGGAAACTCATCACGCAGCAGCCGAGACGACCGACCCTTGATCGCTTTGACGAGACGATGGATACCATATTGACAATCGATACCAACGAGAAGATGGACGTGATCAAACATGGTCTCGGGTTCAGTCAATTCCAGCCCCTCGACAGAGGCACACCTGGGTAATGATTTCCTTGAGCCAAGTGTCGATCAAGCCGTACCTTGGATCGTCGGTGATGACCGATCTGCGGTACTTGGGGCACCATGCAACGTGATAGCTACAGCGCTAGACAATGTTATTGGATTTGATCTCCATGCAGAAAAGCATTCATCGATGTGCTACGAGACGAGCATGTGTTCGTCAACCGTTCGCTACAACTACCCACTTACGCGTCTCTGCTGACGCTGAGTCGAGATTGCAGGCCGAATGGGACAGCGCCAGATAGGTCTGGAATCGTTGTATCAAAGAGTCCAAAGCGGCCTGTACTGCATCTACTTGTGAGAACAATATTGCCTGCGGGCCAGCAAAATTACATAAAGACCCAACCCGATGGCGTAACGAAAATGAGTGGCTGAGTGCGAGATCTTCGGTTGCACAACGACAGACCATCTTGGACTTCGGACGGGCTAGGCAAAAGGCGCATCAGACACCTAAAGATCGTCTACCAATCAAACAACGCCGAAGAATGCCCAAGTTCAAGTCTCGTCACCACTGTGTGGTATCGCTCAACTACACCAAAAAGTGGATTCTCCCTTCAACAACAGAACAAACCCGACCACCAGATCAACAACAACAAACAGGTGGCACAACGACAGACCTTCTTGCGATTGCACCTGGCCGGAGGTATCGTCGTATCTCCGCTCTGGTAGCGTCCCTTGCCATCTGAGCCGTCTTAACTGCGGATCTATCAAGTGAGCAGTCGGTGATTGGTGGGCGAGCTTCGTCGTTCAGGTGAATCATGGCCACTGCCCAACAACGGACGGACAATCGGGATTGACTGGGCAGTGAATGAGATCGCTACCACAACCGACGACACCTACGACTTCCCTCATCCCCAACACGCTAAATCAGCGATAGGTCCGTCTCACCCGCTATCAACGCCAGATGGCTCGACGCAAGCCTAAACGAGGACAGCCAGCTTCTAACGGCTACCGGCGGGCCAAGAAGGATGCGGCCAAGACTTATCGGATGGTCGCTCGACAAGATGACTCACGCAACTGCGCCAAGTCACCTGCGCTGAACCACGATCAGATTGCTATGGAAGACTTCAAAGCTAAATTCCTCGCCAAGACGACCATGGCCAAGAAAAGAGCGGACGCTGCCATAGGGTCAGCCAAGAGCGGAGGCGGTGTTTATGGCTAACAAGCACGGTCTGAACCATCAAATCCGTCGATCCAAGGCTCAGATGATGGACTGCTCCAAATGTGCTGCTGTAACCAAGCACTGCCTAGAACTGTCCCAACGGACCTATTTCTGCGACGTCTGCGGGTTAGTAAGTTCAAGGGACAACAATTCTGCGGCTGTGATGGTCGTCCGGGCTGGTTTCAACCCGGCTGGTGTTGATGGCATAAGACCTGGGTGTCCGCTTGGCACTCAGGCTGCCTGAGCCAGCAATCCCCCGGATTTATCCGTGGGGAGGTTTCAATCGTGGACTCTTTTCTTAGCATCTTCATACAGGTGAATTACTTCTCTACCAGCAAATCGCCGGACTTTGCCAGATGGATGGCAGGTTCATATGGGGTAGCGGGAGGTACAAACCCATCACATTGTCCCTCCGGATTCGGTGTGCAGGCTGCCAACCGAGGTGTGTTGGCTGGAACCATATACCGACTTTTCGTTCGCACACTCAAAGGATCTGGTCGTCAGAGCAAGTCTGTCACCCACCCACCGCTGGCCCTGCTGGCTGGTAGCGAGAAAATGGGGTATGCGCTAACGAATTACCAGGATGGGTGGTAAGGACGTAGTGGAGCATTTAGGGGAGCCGAAATGTGTGGAGGTTGTGGAGCAAGACCGTGTCGGACCTTACCTGGATGCACAGCCTGTTGAGGTCCTTGGCTATTTCGAGTTGATCGGAGGTTCAAGCATAGCGTTTGCGATAAACACTAAAACATGGAGATCAAGATGGCTAGTATTCGAAGCCTATCTATTCCTAATTGGACAAGCGGCAAACCCTCCAACAAGCACGGCACTGTTTGATTTCCGGCGAAGTGACGCTACGTCTTGATTATCCTAGAGCCAAGGTCGTATTATTGCGAGCTAGGGTCGGGGGTTGTCCCTTCCGGCATTTTTGTTGCGCATTTGATCTGGGGAGGGCGAATGGGTCAGAGGATCGGGGCGGGGGTGTGGCGCGAGAACGCAGCCTGTAGGGGATCATTTGGGTCCCTGTTTTATCCTCCACAGAAGGGCGAAAAGCGCTCCGACCGAAAGTCCCGCGAGGAGCGGGCTAAGTGGTTCTGCGGAAGATGTCAGGTAAAGGC
>JAKBHQ010000263.1 GCA_021836665.1 Thermoplasmata archaeon | reverse complement strand
CATTAGCAGACGCTTACTCGCACCATGAAGGTGTCTCAGCCACACGTACGACAAAAGCTTAGGAACGGTAGGAACCGTTTGAGAGACATAGCTAGAGAACCTCTCCGCCACCTCCAGATTGCTAAGTCGACGCTCGGACCGATTAATCTCCTTGAGACCAATTGAGGACAATATTTCCGCCTCGGCCACCCGCGAAAGAGCCGAACCAATAACCCTCGCCAACTGGACAGCGACCTCTACATCAGCTGGGTTTGATCCCAATAGTCCGCTAAAAGCGATAGACGCTTCGACGTCCATGGAATGAAAACTTGGCTGTTGGTCGACGGGGTCAGTAAAACCGAGAGCCCTCCACAGTCGGACGAGGACCCCCTTTTCTATCCCAGATATCTCAGCGACTTGAGCGACGCTTAGAAGGTCACCGGGCGGCCCAAGTAACAGGTCTACTGCGAGCACGTGCAGAGAATCGGATTCGATAGCGGCCCTTAGGGTCTCCCGCGAGACGCCATTGTCCGTAAACAATCTCAGCAACCCGCTGGAAATCTCTCCATCAGATTCCGACATACCGTCTAATTGTTTTTCGCCACCACTCACTGACCTTACGCCCCAAATCTAATCAACGCAAACGCAAACCACCAACAAATGGTACCCCTACCCTCGTATCTCATTTAGTCTCGACTTGATGATTCCTAACGGGGCCGACACTAAAAGCTATCCCTTCAAAACCGCCTTAGCAGTACCATTAAAGCCATTTAACAAAGCTAAAACGCGACTAGCCGATATTTTTGACCAATCCACAAGATCAAGGCTCGCTCAAGCTCTTGCGATAAAGGTCTTGAATTCGTCTCCGGACCTAGTGCCCTATGTCGTTTGCGAATCTCTATCGATAAGAGAATGGGCCACTGGGCTCGGGTACAGGACCCTCTTCAACCCCGGCATGTCTCTCAATGCGTCACTGGACGTTTCCTTAGGTAGGCTGCAGTTGTTGGGCTTCACTCACGTCGTCGTAGCGCATTCAGATCTTCCTTTCGCTGGAGATCTATCCTTTTTAGCCCTGGGCAACCAAATTGTAATTGTCCCAGACAGACACCTGATTGGAACAAACGCCATCTCATTGCCAGTTTTGCCAGCTCAGACAGGCCGATTCGGCTTCCATTTCGGGGGCCATTCGTTCGCAGCACATGTCCAAGAGGCATTCACCCTTGCACAAGCTCCAATGATAGTAAAAAATCCAAGTTTGGCATTAGATTTGGATGACTCTTTCGACCTGGAATTAGCCCGCTCCCTTGGCTTTAACCATCTTGAGTTGCTAAAGCAGCTCGAAATCGCTTCGACTAGCAGGAGAATAAACTCACTTGACTAACTTGGCTACTTATTTGAAGGGACAGGACAGACCTACTTCGACCGACATGCCGGTTCCAGCTATTGCACTAGCTATCGGAGCCCACCCAGACGATATCGAATTTGGATGTGGCGGAACTTTGGCAAAGTGGTCTAATGGCGGCTGCGTGATTCACTACCTGATACTCACGGATGGATCAAAGGGAACCTGGGACGAGAACAGGGACCCGAGCGAACTCGCCCACGCGAGAAAACTTGAAGCGATCGAGTCGGCGAGAACAATCTCAATTTCAGCCGAAGTCCATTTTCTGGGAAGGATTGACGGAGAGTTAGAGTCAACGCACAAAGAACGGTCCGAGGTCGCATACCTTATCAGACAAATTAAACCCGAAGTCATCCTTGGGCATGACCCTTTCAAAAGGTACCGACTACACCCAGATCACCGGAACGCTGGGTGGATCACTTGCGACTCAATAGTCGCAGCGCGAGATCCGCTTTTTTTCCCGGAACATAAGCTTGAAAGGCACCGGCCTAACGCCCTCCTGCTTTGGGAGGCCGACGAACCGGATCACTTTGAATCCACCGAAACCTACCTTCAATCCAAGGTGGATGCACTTCTTAAACATAAGTCTCAATACGAAACCACGATGGGAATAAGTGGCGAAGTATCCGCCGCTGCAAAGTCCCAACTTGCAAGCATGGTCGCTCACCAAGCAGAGGTCGTGTCGCTTCGATGGAACGAAAAAGAGGCCGGTGAGGAGTTCAAACTCATCACCGACCTCTAGCGTTCGATCTAACTACTAGTTGACCATTCTCGTTCGACCTTCCCAGTAGGGCGAGCGGAGCTTAAACTTCTGCAACTTTCCGGTCGCCGTACGGGCCAAGGTATCGCGAAACTCGACGGAGCGCGGACACTTATAGTGAGCGATACGGCCGCGGCAGAACTCAATCAACTCTTCTTCAGTTGCCTGAACATCTGGCCTCAGCACGACGAGCGCCTTGATCGCTTCGCCCCACTTATCGTCTGGAACACCAATCACTGCAACCTCGGCCACCGCTGGATGTTGGAATAGCGCGTCTTCCACTTCAATAGAAGAGACATTCTCACCGCCAGTGATTATGACATCCTTCTTCCTATCCGAAATCGTCAGATAACCAGTTTCCTTGGTTCCGCCATCCCCCGTATGGAAAAACCCACCCGCCATCGCCTCAGCGGTAGCATCTGGGTTGTTCCAATATCC
>JAKBHQ010000441.1 GCA_021836665.1 Thermoplasmata archaeon | reverse complement strand
CTTGGACTGGGCGTTAGAAAGAGGGGCTAGCGAGGTAATCTTCAAAAACCTCAAGGGTCACCTCTGCGAGGGTTCTGGGAGTAACATTTTTTTCGTTCAAAATGGCCAGCTTTATACTCCAGCGGTTTCCACCGGCTGCTTGGCCGGTGTAACTCGGGACTTAATTGTTGAAAGACTTGGTGCTAAGGAGATTGAGATCGAGGCGGAAGTACTTTATGACGAGAGTGTCCAGGAGGCCTTTCTTTCCTCGACACTAAGGGAAGTACAGCCAATAGCGAAGATTGACTCGAGAAAGCTCTCGGAAGTTCCTGGTCCTATTACCGCTAAGACGGCTCGTGGATTTCAGGAAATACTCGCCGAGGGGATGAATCCCTAGCTCTACTTGGTTGATAGCAGCTTGGATCTGTTATCTGATACTAAGAGTTTTGACTTGGAGTCAGCTGGGCGCCCTAAATGAGCCTTAAACGAGTGGAGGTTGTTTTGGACAGATCTCGGATTGTAAGAGATTTCCGATCCGCCGGAGATGGCAAAGAGGCGGTTTTTGTCAGAGTCATTGCTATGACCGGTTTCGGAGGACGTGAATCTGGCGAAATTTTGCTCATTTCAAGCGAATCCAAGTGGGGGCGTCTATTCGGTGATGACCTTGGAAGCGAGTTTTACGACAGAGCTAGGCAAGCTGCTACCTCGACTTCAATAGCAGAGTTTTTTGAATGGCCCATTGGCGATAGCAAAGCAGTCGAGCTCGGCTTGGCGTGTGGTGGGGTAGCGACCATTGGATCGCGTGTTGTTTCTTCCCTGCCACCAGCCTTCTTAGATGCCTTAGCACGCCGAATTCCGGTCACGCTGGTCACTGGTGAAGGGCCACACGAAGCAGCAGTGATAGTTGGGGTCCGCAACGAGGTTCAGATGGCGACCTCGGTATATCCCGTCGATGTACTTGACCGGGCGAAAGAAATTCACTCTCGTGGCCTTGATTTTGTTGAGCTAATTTCCTTCGAAGGCAGTGATTTTTTGATAGAGAGCTATGCACCGCCCTCGCTGGTATTGGTGGTGGGATCGGGGACTTTAGCTAAGGCGGTTGAATCCCAGTTCCGTTTGGTTGGTATGGAAGTTAGTACGAGCGACTCAGGTGAGGAAGCTTTGGAAATAGCCCAATCTCTTGGACCGAATGATGCATTAATTCTCCTGTCGCACGATCACGACTTGACCACGCCTATCGCAACCTCCGTGCTCGCGATGTCTTTAGGGACCTATATAGGAAGCCTTGGTTCGCGGCACACGCAACAGGAAAGACGGAAGCGCCTTGCAAACTTTGATCTCAGTGTTTGCTTTTTTGGTCCGGTTGGGTTCGACTTAGGATCTCGTACCCCACCCGAGACGGCGCTTGCAATTAGTGCCGAATTTCTCGCCTATAGAAACCAACGGGGCGGCGGGTCCCTGCGAGATACCCAGGGACCCATTAACGGCTAATGTTCTATTTACCTAAGGCTTGCACCTGGATGTATCGCTGACTAGACAACGGGGAGGGTCAACGAGATAGATTCTGAGCTGTGCCTTTTCTCGGTGGGTCTGATCGCTGTGCCCATGGCAAGGAATTCGGTTGCGTGTTCACCCCAAACGTGGTTTGAGACGACGAGGTTAGTACCTACTATCCCCAAGGCGGCGGAGCGCTCTGCCTCGGCTTGCATTCTCGACAGTGCCAGCTCCCGGGCTGTATAGATGTCTTGGGTATATTGTGCCATTTCCACATTGGTGCCGGTCTGTTTCAAGGCCGACATCATCGACTGATGGGCTACGTGATATACGCAGGTTCCAAGGCAGAACGCAACGGGAACATATCCCCTTTGTGCGAGCATGAACATATCCTGTCCAGAGAGGTCTGAAGTGAATGGCTTTCCGTCAGGGCGCTTCGACTCTCCTGGATTAACTTTGCTTCTCACGGCAGTACCAGCGGCGATGAACTCCAGGACGTCCTGCCCCCACGCGTACATGTTCATCTCTATGTGTACTCCACAGATTCCATCCGCTTCCAATTCGGCAGCCTCCGCCTCCATCCTGCTAAGGGCTAATTCTCTGGCCGAATACATGGCTTGGGTCAGTACCGTTAGCTCTTGCGAGCTTCCCCACCTGGCTATTTGAATCCCCACGTGGTAAATCGAGGTTCCCATGACGAAGCCCAGCGGCTGATAGCCAACGTCATCGAGCAGCGCAAATTCTGATACCGAAAGATCTGAAGTGAAGGTCTTGCCGGTCGGAGACCCAAGCGTATGCGACAGCCTGGTCTTGGCCGGTTGTATTGAAATTTGGTCCATTTGGTCCTCCAAGGTGCGCGGAGTTTGCGCAATTCAAAACCTATCACTTGCACCAGAGGACTAGAGTCTCCATTGATACTCTTTCTTCGTTGGGAGCTCATTTACCAGAATGGGGTGTGGGGCACAATGCCCCTGGCTTTAGCCATGGGGATGTAGAGCACCACTAGGGCGAAGCCCTGAGACCTGCGCTCAAACGTTGCGCTGATTGGCCACGTACTGCTTGATGATCTCTAACGGGGCACCGCCGACTGTAGCGACAACTTACCTG
>JAKBHQ010000363.1 GCA_021836665.1 Thermoplasmata archaeon | reverse complement strand
AAGACCGAGCGCACTCATGCGGGAGACGGGATCGATAATCGGCGGTCCCGGTACGGCAATCTGGGAAAGTGAGATACTGCTTTGGAGCCAGAGGTCGTTTGGAAGTCGCTGAGAGCTGTACCTGGCCAAAGTTTCCAGGCCCTCGACGGCCGTGTCGAAGTATCGGTGCGTTGCAAAAGACCAGATTTCGTAGGCGAGTCGACGTGGCTCGTCGGAAAGGTCCGGCAGTCCAAGTGTCGCCGGGGATCTGAGCCGGGCATCCCTCAGCGTGGCGAGCAAGCCGACGGAAAGCGCTAGAAAGGTGCGGTCGAAGTTACTGGCGGACCCAAAGGCAGTACGGGTCACTTCAGCTTCCTCCGTGTTCGAGGGATTCGCATACAGGCGGAATCTGAGCTGAGCCAAGATCGGAGCGCCGTCCCAGATGTTGTACCTGTAACGCTCGCCGCTCAACAGTTGGTAGGTTGGATATAACGCTACAGTCGTCGGGGCTCCATAAAACTCCACGAAACATCTGAGCCAGGTGAGGCAGCCAAGTGGAGTCGAAATAGGTCGTATTAGTTGCTCGTCCAAACTGGAGAGTCCAGATGGGTCAGGATCGACCGACCTTAGGATCCTGCCCCTGAGGTCACCCGACGAAACTATCATGCTCCGAGCGGTCGCAGATTCCAATGATTTTCGTGCTGACATGGTCCAGGCACTACTTGCAGTCCACGCAAGGTGAAGGCTCAGCCGTCCTAGGATGGCCGACGCTTGAGAGTCGTTGGCACCCTGAGAAAGATCAACCGCAGATCCGATGAGGGAATCGGCAATCTGTGCCTGAAGATCTACGGCGTCCCTTGGATCCAGTCTTCCGCTCAACGCGCGTTGAGCGACTCGATGCAATAGATCGAAAGCAAGCTCTGTAGGTAGGTGCAGGGGATAGCTTCCAGCATGGAGTCCCCGATCTCGTCTTCTCAACGACGACGTAGCCTGCTCGACTTCTCCCACAAGTTCTCGGAGGGTAGTACCGTCGGAACGGGCGAGCGAGGATTCGAATTCTGTGATGAAGCGACCAAGGACACCTCGCCTACCGTGTTCTGCCAGCGTGGGACGCTCCGAGTGGCCCGCTACCAGTGAGAACTCCGCTCCGAGACGCTGCGCTAGCACGACTTTGCGCCGGTCGGGGCTGGCGAGTGACAAGATTTTGAGGAAGGAGACGAGGCCCATCAGGTCTCCGATGATGACAACGATAGAGCCAAAGCTCACCAGGGTATCGAGATTTACAAGTATCCCGGCGGCTAATGCGAGAGTCCCCAACGACGCTAGGGTCACCCAGTCCGATAGCCCTACGTATTCATTGATCTCTCTGAGTGACGGCCAGAGGGTGGCGGAACTGAATGAAAGTCCAAATATGATCGCTCCGCCCGTCAATAGCGCTGCGAAGAAAGCGATGCCTACCTGTCCAGAACTGACAGCTTGGGTGCGGCCGATTGGGTCGATCAACTCGAGTATCAGAGCCAAGACCACAACGACCACAAGTCCGATCCGGCGCCGCCTCTGGGCAGCTACTCCCATCTCTCCCCCAAAGTGATGCCTGATCGTCGTCCACGTAGATCTCACCTCCAGATCGTACACTATGCAATCTGGGTGTTCCGCAACTCTCTACCGCCGGATCCAGTAACTCTTTACCGGTCAATCCAGTAATTCTTTACCAGCCCACATAATGTATCTCATGGGACGCTTTTAGTCCGCTGTGATTCCCGCCCCTCAAGGGCATCCAAGTCGATATCAACAACTTTCCTTAGCTATCAGCCATCTCCCCCTTTCCTTGTTTGCTTTTCCAAATTGGAGAGATTGTACGCTTCATTCAATTCCACGGACTCCAGAGGCATCTAGAGCTTTGCTCCTCTGACGCCCGAGGAGTCCCTGGCTACCAGTTATGTAAAATCTCCCTTCGAAGGCTCTATCTTGGGGTACTGCCACGTGGTCATGGTGTCGCACCAGTCGGTGGTTCAGGTGTCGATGATCATTTGTTGCTTCGCCTCCACAATCTTCCTAATTACAAATGGTTGCAATCCCCATATTCCTTTCTTATCCAATGGACACTCCTTGTTCTCAAGCTCGGATCCTCCGACTATGAGAACAAGAGTGGCCCATTTACCGCCGGCCCTGTTAACTGGCAAAGAAATCCCGGAATGAGTGGAAAAGAATTAGCGGAATGAGTGGTCACGAAATTTCGGAATACTCAGGGGCGTTTTGGCGAAACAAGACCAACCACGCCAGGGGCTGGGCCTGCACAGCTTTTGGTCATACGAGATTAAGCGAATAATGCAGCGCTAACCGCACAAAGACGGCATAGCTCTAAACAGAGCGAACTTTGCTGGTGGGTATTGCGAGCTCTAATGCGCCTTGTAGCTAAGCGAACTCGCACCTAAGTTCACGGTCGCCGTTTTTGACAATGAAATCATAGGCTGCGGAGCTACTGGGTGAAGAGGTAGATGGCTCATGCCCCTTCTCCGTGATCCGGGAAAAGTCGGCTTTAAAACTCAGATCCAAGATCCGACATGCGCACTTGACTACCATAAAGCACGCTGGATTTCACA
>JAKBHQ010000362.1 GCA_021836665.1 Thermoplasmata archaeon | reverse complement strand
AGTATCCCGACATATCAAGCTCGGATCCACCAGCCACGATTCGAGCTCCTTTGGAGGTCGCATCGTTGATCAAGCTCGTTACCTTATCAATTGCTGGTTGGTCGATCAGGGGTCCCACTTGGACACCATCCTCCGTACCACGGCCAACCTTCAGTTCTGCCATAGCATGAGCAAGCCTTTCAGAGAACTCATCCACAATGGAATTCTCCACAAAGATGCGATTTGCCGACGTGCATGCCTCGCCCATGTTCCGCATTTTTGCAAATACGGCGCCATTGACGGCTTTGTCTAGGTCGCTGTCGGCAAAAACTATCAGCGGGGCATTGCCACCCAATTCCATCGAGAGCCTAAGAAGTCCCCCGGAGGCCTGAGACATCAGAAGCTTACCAACTTCAGTCGAGCCGGTAAAAGATAGTTTTCTCAATCTGGAGTCCGAAATAAGGGGCTTAGTAACCGCACCGGGATCCGAAGAGGTGATCATATTAACGACACCAGATGGCAGGCCCGCCTCTTCAAGTATTGACATCAAAGCGGCCATACATAATGGGGTCTGCTCGGCTGGCTTGACGATTACGGTACAGCCTGCGGCGAGAGCCGGTCCTATCTTGCGCGTCCCCATGGCGAGGGGGAAATTCCACGGCGTAATCAAAAGACTGGGGCCGACCGGCTGTCTTAGGGTCATGACACGTGCATTTCCATCAGGGGCGGTGTAATAATCTCCGTTTATCCGGACGGCTTCCTCTGAAAACCACCTGAAGAACTCGGCGGCGTAGGCCACCTCGCCTTTTGATTCGGCAAGGGGCTTACCCATCTCAAGGGTCATCAAAAGAGCTAACTCATCTGAGCGAGCTAAAATTAGCTCGAAAGCCCTCCTAAGGATCTCTCCCCTTACCCGAGGAGGTGTGGCCGCCCAAGAGCTTTGAACCGACACGCACGCATCGAGGGCGTCGCTAGCATCCTTTGCGGTAGCGTCTGCTACTTCGGCGATGGTAAGTTTTGTGGAAGGATCTTCGACTTTAAAAACGGCTCCATTTGACGCTGGTCGCCATTTCCCACCGATAAAAAGCGACTTCGCTACCGAATCCAGTACGGACTTCTCGTCGACGTTCACCATATCACTTCTCCCTAATATCGCACCAAGTCACAGAGTAGCTACACCCAGCTAGACACTACACCATAACCCATCTTGGTAATCATGCTAAGTAATCCTGCCAAAGAGTGAGGCTTCCGATTTTGGATCTTAGCTCGACTTATAGTTCAGTTAAGTATGTCTTTGTTTCGGAAGTTCAGCAGGGCTCCGCTCAGACCAAACAGTAGCCAGCAGAATTGAGACAGTAGCTCTTTATAGAATGGCACGAAGTCGGCCGGAGATCTGAAGAAGCTAATAAAAGCCTGCCAATAGTTCGACAGGAGAAGGGGTGCAATCCCACTCAGCTGGGGAATTGGATCTAAAATTTCTGACACGATAGCAACGGCGAGCCCAACCGCTACCGCCGCAACGGGTGACTCAGTGTATGTCGATGCCATGACGGATATGGCAACGACAGAAATCATAGACAGACCAACTGCGAGCGCAGCAAACAAAGATAGTTCGAAACCCTTGGCCTCGGTGATCAACTTCCCGGAGAGGGTGACTACCGGTCCGTGAGGAAATAGCAAAAGACCAGTAATCCAGCCAGAGACCACGATCACCGCCGACGCTGCAATCCCAAACACGATGCCTGCAGAAACCTTAATGAGTACTAATCGGATCCTGGAGATTGGAGCGACTAAAAGGTACCGTAAAGATCCGTTCTGTGCCTCTCCTGCAATCGAGTCACCCGCGACGAAGGCCACCGCCATTGGGAGCAGAAATCCCTGAACCGTCACGAGACTTGTCAAGGACAAAAAGGCGGAATTTTGGGTAATTTGAGAGAAAAAGGGTGGGCCCTGGCCATTTCCCTTGTGGGCTCCAAAAGTATCGACCACGAGACCCAAAATTATCGGAACTAGAAACAAGAGAATGAGAATTACTACGTTCCTGATCCTGGAAAAAATCAGCCTGAGTTCTTCAACGAACATCGAAACCTTCTCCAGTCAGATCGACGAAAACTTCCTCCAAAGACGTCTGTCTCTCGACTATTCGAGAGACAGTAAAGTGTGACCCAACGAGAAGTTCGTTGATAGTTCCGGCGTCTATCGCCGTTCCTTTAACTCCAATCTCACTTGATGAGATCTCTTCAACTGATAGTTGCGGGAAGCGAAGGGTTATCAGTTCCTTCGCCCCATCCATCGGTGCAACCCTAAAAACGACCTCTTTTTCGCCACTGTGCATAACCTCTCCGATCGTTCCCGATCGAATTAGTCGGCCACGACTTATGATGACCACGTCGCTGCACACCGCCTCGACTTCGTTCAAAAGATGAGAGGACAGCACAACTGCCGCCCCGCCTTCAGCAAGTCTCGTTATGATCGATCGGACCTCGCGCATCCCAGATGGGTCAAGGCCATTAGTCGGCTCGTCGAGGACGTAGAGGTCTCTTGGATATAAAAGTGCTTGGGCGATCCCCAGCCTTTGGCGCATGCCGAGCGAGTATGAGCGTAC
>JAKBHQ010000317.1 GCA_021836665.1 Thermoplasmata archaeon | reverse complement strand
AATCCGACAAAAGACCCGAGCAGTCCTCCAACGCCCTGAGCTCCGAGTAGCAGGCCCCATGCTTTGACCCCTCCGAGGTGGCTCTGGGCTATGATCGGGCCCAAAACCAAAATTGGGCCAAAGGCGATCAGGTGCATTGCTGCGTAAGAGAGAATAGTGAGTGCCGCCCATTTTCTTTCCTTGACCACTTTGACACCCTCGAATAAGTCAGCAAGAGGGTGCGAACCGTGACTAAGCCTCGCCCTTGGATTGGCGTGAATAAGGGATAGTGCTATCGCCGAGACCAAGTACAAAATTGCGGTGAATGTTGTTGCGGCAGCGGCGGAGTAGGTCGCCATGATGACCGCAGTAATTGCTGGCCCGGCCGTTTGGCCCAATGCAACAGCCATCGATCTGAAGGCATTTGCCTTTTGAAGTAATTCTGAGGGAACCACTTCGGGAATCAGAGCCGTGATAGACGGGGTAAAGAAACCCCTTGCCGCGCCCCACAGAATAGCGAGAACAATGAGCCCAGTTTCGTTTGCAGAACCGAAGACTATCTCGGCGGCGATCAGCGCGCTGATTAGTGTCCTTGAAAGGTCGGAAGCCATGGCCACTAGTTTGCGCGATCTTCTATCGGCGACTACGCCTCCGATAAGCAAGAAGATAATAAAAGTGAAGGAGGCCGCAGCTAAAACCAGCCCTACCTGAGATGCGGATCCACCGCGATCCAAAATTGCGAACGTAACGGCAACCGGCAGTCCCATCGACGCCGAAACTGAGGCAAATTCAGACAGTGCTACCAGGGACACCTGTCTTTGATTTTTACTTAAATTATTGATTTTGGTCGACAACTTTCGAACTCCATGTGGCGCCGGTTAAGGGCTGGGTGTGGTTGAAATAAATATTGGATTGGGTAAAAGGTCTCGCCGTATTGCACCGGCGGAAGTCAAGAGGTTCTAGAGAACTATTATCCGCTAAAGTTCGCGGCCAGAAAATGGCAACACAATGAAACTCAGCTTGAAGTCCTCATTAAAGTTACGCATTTCTAATTTCCCTAACTTAACTTTGCCATCAGAAGCACTCAGTCGCTTCGAGGTCTAATCGCTATCCACTATAGACGCTTTGAGCTGGAACTCGGTTGTGGAAGCAACAAATGGCTGAAAGGGCGGCATGCGGACTGGCGGTTAGACCAGGGAGGGCACCAGTCGGCCTCCAAGGATACTGATTGTATAGCATGCTCGACAATCAATTGCTAGAGAGGCCTCCGTTGTGCATCCGCGATTAACTTCGAGCGCGTCACCACTCGAGTGCAACTTGGGCGATCGTTTGGTGCATTAGTACCCCATAGTGCAATTTGTGCAATTTGTGCAATTTGCCCAAAAAGCGCCGACTCTCAAGCCATACTCAACTTATAGACGGGCGGATCGCTGGCGTTGTGGGCGGCCTAAGGCCAATGCTTACCGATAAGGACGGTTGTGATTTGGCACCTTAGCCATGGCGGCGAATATCCAAAGGTTGGGTTATGAGGGGCGAGGGGGGTTATAGGCCGATAACTAGCCGAGCGTCACGAGTCTTCCGAGGCCAACGGCTTGCATAAAATGCTCAAGATAAATAGTTACGAGCGTGAACTTGTTGAAGAGCAAAAGAATTCCAAAGCCCAGCAGAGCCAGTGACGACAGCAAAGTCAAAGCGTTAAAGTGTCTTTTGATCCAGCCAAGTGCGCCCGTTAACTTGCCAAAAGCCAAACCCATTATCAAAAACGGTATACCAAGCCCGAGAGAGTAGAGGGCGAGCAGTATTGCTCCACGGGCCAGTTGCCCTTGTGTAGCCGCCATGGCCAAAACTGAACCTAATATTGGACCGATACATGGTGTCCAACCAAATCCGAAAGCCACTCCTGCAACTGGCGCGGCAAATGGACCGAATCGATCTAAGTTGGGGTGAAAGCGTGCCTCTCCGTAGATAGAGGGGAGCCTTAAGACCAGCGAACCCAGCAGGAAAAGGGCCAAAAGGATCAAGACGCCGCCAGAAATCCTAGTCATCGTCTGGTGATACGTCGTCAGAGCCTTGCCAACGGCAGACGCCGAAAGGCCCAGGAGCACGAATACCAGTCCGAAGCCAAGAATGAATAGGCCGGTGAACTTCGCAATATGAGCAGAATTCTTTGATCCCGGCTGAGTTAACTCGCCGGAATCCAATCCCGTGACAACTGAAAGATAGGCTGGAACTAGTGGCAAGACACATGGCGAAAGAAAGGAGACAACGCCGCCTCCAAACGCCACAACATAACCAACGTCAACCGCCACAGGTAAATTCTAGGTCGACGTTTGGGTTAATGGACAACCATGTCAGACTCAGGGCGTCGGAACTAGGGCAAGTTCTACGGTGTCACCGAGTGCTCTACCTTCGAATTGAAGGACCTTCTCAGAAGGGTTCAGGTGCATTAAAATCTGACTGTTATCTACAGACCATCGATTTAAAATTGTGAGTGCCAGAGGTTCTCCATCTGGCAGCCATGCTAAAAGCGTCGACCTTTCTATTTCGGACGTTGGATTGTCCTCGACGGTGGTTTCGCATCGGTAATAACCAATCAAGACCGCTGATTT
>JAKBHQ010000247.1 GCA_021836665.1 Thermoplasmata archaeon | reverse complement strand
CGGACTTTATGGCATTTGAGAGTTCCTCTTTGCTTTTTGCCCAGATCGTTACGCCAGCGCGTTCCATGTGGAATATGTTGTATCTGCCATGACCCGCTATCGGGCGGTAGCTGACAACAGGTACGCCTGATTGAAAGGCCTCCATCGCACTCAGACCACCGGCATTCTGAATTACTACATCCGAGGCAGACATCAACTCGGGCATTCGAGTCGTCCAACCAAAGATGGTGCCGACTCCGTTTCTTTGAAGCCTCTCTGCGAGGTCGGTGTTTCTGCCACAGACGACAACGGGGTGGACATCTTCGATCTCTGAAAGTTCCTCCACGGTCTGCTCGAGTGAGCCGACCCCCCAGGATCCGGCTACCACAAGGACTATCAACTTGTCGGAAGGTAGTCCCAGGCTTTCACGGATTGGATCCGGGTCGTTTGACCTTTGAAAATTCGAAGCAACCACCGGTCCAATGACGTCGGCTTTTTTGCCAAGTAAAGTTTCTACCTGTTCGGAAGAGACATCAGCAACGCATAAGTGCGCATCGACGCCCTTGTGAACCCAAAGTGGATGCACTGCAAAGTCAGTTAAGTAGGTGACTACCGGGATTTTGAGGGTTCGCAACCTGCGGGATCGCGCACGTCCAAGCACGACTGAAGCAAAAGGGTAGGTCGTAATGACGAGATCGGAATCGAATTCCTTCGCCCATCTTTTTAACCGCTTTTCAAATAGAATGCCAAGAAAGAATGTAGCTACGGGTGCAAGAAATTTGACTCGAGACCAAAGCCAGTAGATCAGGTCATAGCTCCACGGAGCGGATTCAATTTGAAAATGGTAGGTGCGCTCAAGGAATCTGCCGGCAAACGGGGAAGCATCTAAGAAATCGACGAGTCTGGTTTCCCAGCCCCTCTGCTCCATTCGACTGATTATCTCATTGGCAGCCCCATGGTGACCTGCACCCATACGCGCAGACACGACAAGCACTCTCTTAGACATCGCAGCTAGCCTATATGGCTGAAGATGGTTTATGTCTTGTCTATCGCATCTGCTATCGCTTTTGCTTTCGCGTCGTTGCTTCAGCTCGCCGCGACCAAAGACAGGTCTGATGACCTGAATATGAGGCCGGGCCTTCTATTCTCCCTGTTCAAACATGGTGGATGGCTCGGAGGAATCGCATTGGATGTCGTTGCCATAGCCTTTCAAATCCTGGCTTTAGCTTTTGGAAAAGTTGCGGTAGTACAGGCAATACTTTCCCTGGGTCTGGTGGTTTCAATCGTTAGCGCTCCATATTTCGGCTTTAATAAACTTAGCTCGCGCATTTCGTGGCTTTCTTTGGCGGCAGGATTTGGGGTTGGTGTCTACATTCTCCTTCAGCCTGCTCAGGCTAAAGATAGCTATCGGATGTCAATTGTGCTAGTTGTCGCCGTATTCGTCGGAATGGTAGCCGTAATTCCGCATTTCCTGTTAAAGGGGGCATCACGTCACTATCGAGCGATTTCGCTTTCAATAATTGCCTCGGTGCTTGTCGGACTGGCGAGCGTCTTGGAGAGGATACTTGGGTTGAGGGTTGTCGCTCTGGGCCTCTTTAGGGGAGCCTTTGCCCCTAACACCCTGGTTCTTATTGTTCTTGGTCTTGAAGCACTGCTTATTACTCAAAGTGCTTTCCAGCTGGGCGAACTCCACGTAGTTCTGCCGATTATCTCAATCGGAGAGCCGATTGTGTCCTTTGTGTTTGCTCGAGTTTTGCTCGGGGAGAGGCTCTGGGCTCCAGGGCTAATGGGTTTGCTCGCATTCGTCGCAATAGCAGGTTCTCTCAGCTCCGTATATGTGCTGGGGAGACATGCTATGAGTGAACTTGGTGGGCTGGGACCGGTAGAAGGAGAAGATGCGGAAGGCACATGAAAGTCTCGTGCCTTATTCGCGCAACGAGACCACGTCTGAAATTAGCTGTGTATTTGTGCACGGACAGCCGGGTTCTATAGACGACCTTGCTTTATTGGCCTCACGATTACCGAAGCGGATTAGGTCCTATGGATACGATCGGCCTGGATGGGGCGACTCCGGGTTGTCTCCGGCCGGAATCTTCTCTAATGCTGAGTTTCTGAACCAAGCCGTGAAGGGTGTAAAGGGAAAGAAAATTCTGATTGGCCATTCTTACGGTGGCGCAGTTGCCCTTGCGGCGAGCGCACTTGACTCAACGGAGTACATCGGAACTTTGCTACTTGCTCCCGCCGCATCGGTAGGTTCGTTGGGAGTGTTCGATTCGGTGTTGGCCTCTGTGGGCCTAGGACAAGCGCTTTCGTCAATGATTATTCGGGCGGCCCAGGTTATGTGGAGTGGGTATCGCAGTTGGGGTGGGACAGCTACCAAGAGCTTCTGGACCGAGCAAGTGAGAATGAGGTCTGAACTCGGTGATTTGGAGCACTTAGTCGGTTCGCTCAGACTTCCGGTATCAATAATCCACGGCGACTCGGATCGAGTAGTTCCGCTTTCATCGTCGTACAAGCTGCATTTACTAATTCCCCAAAGCAGGTTCATTGTACTCAAGCAGACAGGGCATTCGGTTTCTGGTCAGTTTCTAAGTGCAGCGGCCATCGAAGCTACCCGTATGGC
>JAKBHQ010000119.1 GCA_021836665.1 Thermoplasmata archaeon | reverse complement strand
ACCGACATTGCAGGCACGAGATTTCACCGTGATCGGGATCGAAGCACTCAAAGCAGCACGTTTCACGTGGTTCATGCTTGGGAGAAACACAAGATTCCTGCATAGCTCGGTGTAGGTTACTCACATATTCGCGTCGCAACGTTGACCTCGACCTAGGGTAATGCAGTGGAGCTTTCTGTTTCACGACTGCAATAGTGCCGCTTCAAAAGTCAGCAAAACCTTCAGCGCAGAGTTGGTAGATCCATATTTTCCACCACAAAGATTCCATGGCGTCGGTTGGCACATGGCCATTGTCACGCAATTGGAGGACCTAATAGGACAGCTTGCGGTATCATCCTTCCAAAGAGACCTGCGTAGTTTGGTAACCCACAAGCATTTGTAGCTCGAGGAGGGCCGAACATCTGAGTTTTCTTCTCGCCTCTCGGAGTGGCTCTTAGCTCGGGAATCGGTCGAACCTTTATGGAGTAGTTAATCTTCTCCACTCTTGGATTCTTCCTTGCCGTTATGTCGCCTGCGCGTTAGACACTTGGTAGTGAGCTTTGCAAGCGGAAGTTCTCCTCTGTATGAAAACCCTACGGTGGCATAAGCCGACTCATGTAAGGCGGAGCCGGAATCTGCTTCAGCACATCGGTGTATGGCATCCACTGAGACATAGATGGGCAACTAGTCAGCGCATTTTCGCACCATTGTGGTCGAGTTCCGATCTCGGTGTAATAATCGGCGGAGATTATGCAAACCATGACTGCTCGTCAACTATCTGACGCCTACTGGCGCTCAAAGGTACGCCATCAATGCACCGTTTTCCGATGCTGACCCAAACAGCGTCATGTCATGTCGTAGTTTGGGCGACAACTAGTGGCCTAAACAGGCCGCTAGTCTTGCCATGTAGGGCCCGATGCCGGGAATTTCGGCGGGCCTTCGGCATGAGATGCCGATATAGGAGTTGCAATTGGTCGGTATTGCCGAAATGGGGAACTGAATGGATGCGATCTCGTCGCCCGGTGAGTCCGAGGTCGGACCAGGACGGATCCTGGCAGCGCTCGTCGGCTCCTCGGACGACTACATTCTCGAGCTGAACGCGCTGGGGATCTTGACTTCATGGGGTGGTTCTGCCGAACGTCTTCTGGGCTACAGGGCTGGAGAAATGGTGGGCCACGACCTAGCTGCCTTGGTTCCATTTGACCGGAAAGAGGAACTTCCTAACGCCCTGTCCCGAGTCCGCGCCGGCGAAACAGTCCGCTACTCATTGACCGCACGAATCCGGAAAGATGGGACTCACCTTACGGTGTCAGAAGTACTGTCGCCAGTCGTTGGACCAGATGATAACTTGGTCGGAATCTTGTTAGTCGGCCGAGACATGACTTTACACGCAGAGACAGCGGAGCAATTGCGCAAATCAGAGCGTTCTGCAACTGAAGCCCTAGCATTGCTGCAGACGCTTCAAGACAGTGCGCCCATCGGGTTTGGCGTGCTTGACCATGATTTCAGGGTTCTCCGGCTCAACCAGATGCTGGGTACATTCAGTGGTTTGCAGGCGCATGAACAGGTCGGACGTTTGGCAGGAGAGGTGGTGCCTACTCTCTGGCCGCAAATCGAACCTCTGTTCCGACAGGTAAGAGACACAGAGGAAGCGATCGTTGGAGCGGAGTTGGCTGCGGTGAACCCATCTGGACTAGGTGGGACTCATCACTGGCTAACCAGCTACTACCCGGTCCGCGTGGACGCCAACGTTGTTGGCGTGGGTCTGGTTGCTGTGGACATAACGGAGCGTAAACGAGTCGAGGAGGCGCACAAGAAGCTAACCCGTTCCGTCGTCGGTGCTCTCGCCTCCGCATTGGAGTTCCGGGATCCATATACCGACGGACATCAAGATCGAGTAGCGACGATTGCATCTGCGATAGCGGCCGAGATTGGTCTCGATGACAGCCTTGTTGAAGGCATTGAGTTCGCAGCACGGATACACGATATCGGCAAGATTGCCATACCAGCAGAGATCCTCGCACGTCCTGGACAGCTGAACCTTCCATCTTGGGAGCTGATTAAACTTCACGCCTCCACGGGTGCCGACATCATCCGTGGGGTAGCTTTCCCTAGCCCTGTGGCCGACATGGTTGAGCAGCACCACGAGCGTATGGACGGAAGTGGCTACCCAAATGGCATTCGCGGCGAGGAGATTCTTCTCGGATCGCGAATCATCGCCGTCGCCGACACTGTTGACGCAATGACTTCGCACCGCCCTTATCGGCCGGCCAAGGTTGTGGATCTCGCTCTTGCCGAATTGAGTGAGAGTAGGGGCAGTCAGTATGACTCCAATGCCGTAGATGCGTGCGTGAGCCTTTTTCGGGAGAAGCGTCTAAATCTGGAGTGGTAGGTTGACCTACCTTTAGATCGTTCAAATCGCCAGACCATGTCCAAGCGAGCAGCCGTCAAAAACCTGCGAATTGTTGCAGATATGGTAATTCCCGCACAAAGGGCCGCCCTTGTTGAATGAGCTATGCGGAAAAGTTGTGTTTGGTATCCATGGGACTGAGGTGGAGTCGCTGAGCTGATCGGCTCGATTGGGCGGGATCTCCGACTGAAATGTCATTGGAAGTAAAATCTC
>JAKBHQ010000174.1 GCA_021836665.1 Thermoplasmata archaeon | reverse complement strand
TTCGGCGAATCTCATCTCGTGCACCACGAACCAAACGAGGCCAACGGCCGCAAAGATGAAGCTCAAAATGGTGCTCATCGATCCCCAGCCGTAGCTGGAAGAGTTGACGAGACCATAGACGAGGCTCGCCAGTCCAAAAGTGACCAAAAATGACCCCGCCAGATCCAATTTGGCCTTGGAATCCACTCGCCTGCGCTCGGTTATAACGACGATCGCAGCGACGAAGGCGATCACCCCTACCGGGACGTTTATAAATAAGATCCATCTCCAGGAGACGAGCTGGGTAAGGATTCCACCGAGCAGGGCACCGACTGCCCCGCCCGCCCCAGCAACGGCACTCCACATGCCTAGTGCCTTAGAACGCGCTTTGGGATCGGTGAATGTCGTGGTGATGATCGTCAGGGTCGCTGGCGACAGAATGGCCCCACCTAAGCCCTGCACCGCCCTCGATATAACGAGCATCTCCTGGGAGTTGGAGAGTCCGCCGACGAGACTCGATACGGTGAAGAGTGCCATACCGAAGAGATAGACCCTCTTCCTCCCATAAAGGTCCGCCGCCCGACCTCCGAGGAGCAAAAAACCGGCGAAGGTCAGTGTGTAGGCGTTGAGAATCCACTGAAGACCGGTCTGGGAGAAGCCGAGCGACGACTTAATGGCCGGAAGCGCTACGTTCACCACCGACACGTCCAGGACGACCATGAACTGGGCTACACAGACCACAGCCAAAATCAACCAGTCGGGGGAATTCTTGGCGCCTTTTTGGGCCCTTCCCAATAGATCGTAGGACAAAGATTCCTCCAAAACTTAACCAATCAAACTTCCATGGGTCTCTGAACACTTCGGATGCGCGCCAGAGCAAGCTGGGTTTCGAACACTTTCCGGAGCGGCTACGCTGCGGTAGTTGAAAGAACATCAAAATAACCGGCAATCTTCCCGAAATTGGATTAACTCAAGAAAAACACACCAGGGTCGAAAGTCGTCTACCCGACCTAACTGGCCCGGTTCTAAAGCTTAACCCAAGAGGTATCGGCAGTGACGACGCATCCGCTTGGGCATACCTCAGAGCCTATGGCGCCTTGAAGAAGGTCAAAGACTTCGCTGACGGTGGTGCAGGTGGAACGATCCCAAGCTGACCAGAGACAAGTCGAAGTGATCCGTAGGCCGGATTGACTTCAATCTTAGACGACTTCAGTGCTTGAGAGATTGCAGTGGCGAGGATCGTGTTGCCTTGGGTACCGAGCTGCGCATTCACCAGTTCTGGAATCGCCTGTCCGAATGTAGGAATGTTCCTAGAGGTCACTTCGACGATCGCCCATCCGTTGGCGCCCTTAAACGGAGCAGAGAGGACACCCGTCGGCAGGTTAACAATCGCCTGGGCATATGGCTGTCCCAAGACCTTCGAATAGTCCGAAAGTAAACCACACCCTACCGCCCCGCCATTAGCGGCTGAGTTCGGATCCTTGGATTGGGCCTTCGCCACCGAAGCGAAGCTCACCCCCGCATTCACCTGCGCCGCAGCCGCCTCTGCTAGCGCTTGCGATCCAACCAGGATCTGCGACGAACAGATCTGGGCGAATTGCTGGGGGTCTTGGTTGTAGATCGTACGCAGTGTTTTGGCTGAAATACTCTTGTGCTCGAGTGAAGCCTCTAGCAGCTGTATATCGGCGGTGTCTTTGATCGCTTGAAGTTGATACGACTTCGGAAACTTAGCAAAAACGGCGGCTCCGCCGAAGCTGGCTTGAGCCTCCGGTAGTGCAACTGCGAGGTCGCTCTGTAGCGGTGCGTGGCCAACCTTAGCGAGAAGTTGGCTGGCGAGGACCAAAGATACCCGTCGGTTCAATACTTTGGCGGTAAAAGCGGAGTTAAAGGTGCCGGCGCCCTGTCCAAAAACCTTGCCTCCAGTGCTGCTCTGCTGAATATTCGTCACAAAGGCCTTGTTAGCCGCCATCTGCTCTAGCTCGTTGTTCAGCGCTGAGACGGAGATCACGTCGCCATTAACTTTGGCCGCATATGGAGTGATAGTGCATGCGGAGGCGACTGCCCCGAGTCCGACGCACATTGCCAAAGTTCCGACGGCCCTTTTAAACCTCATATTCAAACCTCTCATTTGTCGTCGATCCGACCAAGCTAGAAACCGGGCTAGTCCAAACTACTCGGAAATTCTAAGAAGGTCTAAAAGCGGCGCTTCAAAGGCGCATTTTTAGTCGATTTCGCAGAAATCAACCCTGCTCTGCCGTCACCAGAAACGCTTCTGTCTTGTACTTGGTTGTCGATCTCTTGATTGAAGATTATCCCAAGTATCTGATTAGCCGCCACGAGGAGGTCTTGACCCTTTTTGACTGGAACCGAAAGTGACCTCGTGGTCTCCTTATAAGTCGCCTGGGGTAAAAGTCGCTTGAGGCGTAGTTGCACCGAGACAGGGAGGGTGACCGGATGAATTTTGAATCCTCTGGTCCCAGAGATCCCAAGGTTGGAATAGACCATCTCGGTGACGTGGTGTTCGATGAGTCGAGTACGTATTACTCCAAGTTCAATCAGGCTATGAGCCTCCTTGGGAAGGGGTCCAAACCTATCGTTAAGCTCCTCTCTTACCTCCTCGACCT
>JAKBHQ010000280.1 GCA_021836665.1 Thermoplasmata archaeon | reverse complement strand
TTCATCATTTGCCTTTAGCCACTCAAGGACTGATAGGCCAATCTGGTCAGTAGAACACTCGTCTCCGGCCAATCTAAGCCTGTCCTCGATTTCACTAACCGCAGATTCAAGGTCAGAATCCAAAAAGGGCCTATTTTTCAGCGAAGCTCTCATCCCCGCCACCACCTTAGATCGATCAAAAGGCTCGCGACCTCCAGACCTTTTCACGACGAGAAACGGGGCTTCCTCTATGCGTTCATAGGTAGTAAAGCGCTTATTGCAACCTTCGCAGACGCGCCTACGCCTGATGGCATTTCCCTCTTCGACCACCCTCGAGTCAACAACTCGGACATCAGAACACAAACAGAAAGGACAGCGCAAAACCACTCCTGGGTCAACGATTGAAACCCTAGGAGCGAGCCGACAACCCTGTTACCTCCCCCTAGCGTATAACCCATTATCGATCCTATCTCCTAGCGATCCAATGGTACGACGATTTTCTCTCCAGGAGTTATCACCGTCGTACCGAGCACACTTTGAATCTCGGAAACCAGAGGTCGAGGATCCGAGTTAGGATCTAGTCTTTGCACAATTGACCATAGGGTATCGCCGGGCCTCACGGTGTAGGCGATCGATGCGCCAACGGCTGGGGCATTCGACGTGATCCGCGAATAGCCGAGATCGACTCCTGCGAGACAAATAAGCAGCAAAAGTGCACTACGAACAAGTCGAAATGCTCGTTTTGACGATACCCGCCTCTTCTTCGTACCGGTCAAGGCTCCATCAACTACGTAAAGCTTTGGTCGTTCGTAATACTGCTTCGCCATGCCAAGTGATCCTTGCGACGACACGTTTGTCGAATAGTCGTCGCCAAAAAGTTCGCTTTCTCTATCCACCAATAGGATCATCATGTGCCTCCAACATCGAACATATGTACATATTGAATCACATAGGTGTGACACACACAAACAAATTACGAACATTTGTATGTATTCCCTGATGAACTTTGGTATAGTCAAAGCTAGGAATCTACGAGGAGGGCCTCTTGGACTTCAAGCAAAGTAAGAGAAGACAGGTTTTCGAATTTCTGAGTGACTTTCAAGGTCAATTTGGTTACCCCCCAACGGTTCGCGAAATAGCTAGCGCCGTGGGTCTAGCTTCGCCTGCTTCGGTGCAAGCCCATTTGAAGTCGCTAGAGAGAGACGGATTAATCGAAAGAGACCCGAACAAACCTAGGGCACTTAAGCTAAATCATCCGACTGAAGCCCGTTTTTCCTCGGAGTTGAACAATGAATTTCCTGGATCGGTATCGATCCCGATACTTGGTCGAGTAGCCGCCGGTACCGGCGTACTTGCGTTCGAAGATCAAGAAGGGGAGTTAATGCTCTCCAGGGAGACCATTGGGCAAGGTGATCATTTTGCCCTCAAAGTCCGAGGCGACTCTATGGTAGAGATGGGAATATTTGAGAACGACTGGGTTGTCGCAAGGGTGCAGAAAATAGCCCAAGTCGGCGAAATTGTAATCTGTGGAATATTCGGAGATGAAGCCACAGTCAAGGTCCTTTCGAAACTAGGCAAGGTGGTCGAACTGATGCCGGCCAATAAGAATTACCAGCCGATTAGAGCAAACCACGAGGACGTTTCAATATTTGGCAAAGTAGTTGCGCTTATCAGGAGTTTCGCTTAGATCTATTCGTGCTTGCTCACAATTCAGCAAGTCTCTTGCTGCAGGTACGCGTAAAGCTAGCTTGGTCCTTTGTTCGCTGAAAAAGCACTAGCCAGCCGCAAGTACGAATAAGTGTGCTTTGCTTGGGGCGGCTCTGGAATCATCAGAAACCCTATTGGCCAGATACAGAGCGAGATCATAATGACCCACTGCCATGTTGAAAGACATGCTCGGGAAAATATATAGATGCTTCCGTGGTTTTGCACTCCACCGGTAATTACACCAACCGTCCCAGGTTGGATTAGCTTAGACATTCCTCCATTCACCGAAAACTTCGCGGCCAAGATTCCCCAGTTAACCACTGCCGCACGTGCAATACCTCCTTTGTCCACATACGTCATGACCGTCGCATCGAGCAATGGATGGAAGAGGTACATATATAGCGCAACAGCCCCCGTCATTCCGACAACGACAGACAAGTGACGATGACGTCTATTCAAGATCAGATACAGACAGCCAGCAAGAAGAGCCCCTATGCCGAGGAATGGTACAAAACGCATTAGCCAGCCTATGTCGACCAGGTCCATCCGAACGACTCCGATGACGTCGCGGGGACGAATTAGCCAAGGGTCATTGGACGAGTTGAGATCTCCCCTAGTTTTCCAGCCTTCTACAGGGTTGCCGGAAACGACCCGATGAGTGAACACGGTACCAGGCTGGGTTGGCGGTCTAAAGGCAATCACCTCGCCGTTAACTATCTTCGAAGCGGGCATCGTAATAGCCAAAGAACCCACCGGTAGAGCCCCGCCCATTGACGGGGTAGACACGACAAAGAATCGCCCGCCACGGTGCAAAATGCCTAGACCTAATAGGACGAGCAGCAACACTGCAACCATGGACAAAGTCATTGCCGTACGCAGGAGAAGCGAAGATACCCGTCTCATAGCACGATCTCCTGAGTCT
>JAKBHQ010000228.1 GCA_021836665.1 Thermoplasmata archaeon | reverse complement strand
TCTTTCAGATGCTCAAGAACAGTCTTAACTTCGTCGCCTTCGAGCTCTAGACCTAGCTCCTGCGCCTTAAGAGCAACAGACTGCCTCCCAGCCATCTCGGAAACTACATATCGCGTGCCATTGCCAACCTCGGCTGGATCTATATGTTCATATGCGTCCTTCTTCCTAACCAAGGCTGAAACGTGCAGACCGGCCTTATGAGCGAAGGCCGAATGCCCGACGTACGGGGCCTGATTTGAAGGCGCGAGATTGACAATTTCGGCTATATGCCTCGACACCGATGTAAGGACCTTGATACGGTCCCTTGGAATTGTTTCCACTCCCATCTTTAGGGTCAGATTCGGAATAGTGCTGGTCAGATCGGCATTTCCGGTACGTTCTCCGTAACCATTCACACACCCCTGGACCTGAGTAGCTCCCTCTCGAACGGCCGCTAAGGAGTTAGCTACTGCACAACCAGAGTCGTTGTGAAAGTGCACCCCAAGACCGACCGAAAAGTCCCCACGCAAGGAACCAACAATCTCTTCGACTTCAAAAGGTAGGCTGCCACCGTTAGTATCGCAAAGCACAAGCGAGGAAGCACCAGCGTCCTGAGCCGCCAACAGGATCCTCCGAGCGTATTTTGGATTGGCTTTGTAGCCATCGAAGAAGTGTTCGGCATCCAAAAAGACACTTTGTCCGCCAGCGACTAGGTAGGAAACCGAATCGTGCACCATCTTGATCCCCTCCTCTAGCGAGGTTCTCAGTGCCTCCTTCACGTGGTAGTCCCAAGACTTTGCGACGATACATACCGTGTCAGTCCCCGCAGTGACTAGCGACTTAAGCACGACATCATCCACTGCTTTCACCGACGGCCGCCTAGTCGATCCGAAAGCAACTAGCTTGGCCGAAGAAAGCTTGAGTTCAACAGGTGCTCGCTTGAAAAACTCCTCATCTTTTGGATTGGCGCCCGGCCACCCGCCCTCGATATATGCGACCCCCAAGGTATCAAGCTGCCTGGCCACGCGAAGTTTGTCATCTACAGTGAGAGAAAGACCTTCTTGCTGAGATCCATCCCTCAAAGTCGTGTCATAGATGTCGACGTGCGAAGGCAGCACACCTAAAGGGATCTCAGCCGACATAGTCGAGCCACTCCTTGTATTCTGCCAATTCACCACGAACCGCCTGGTGATAGACCCTCTGTATCGATTTAGTAACGGACCCCGGCTTTCCGGCTCCAACGGCTCGATCATCGACAGAAGCAACAGGAACCACTTCGGCGGCGGTGCCGGTCAAGAACATCTCATCCGCCAAGTACAGATCGGACCGAACCATATTTTCTTCAGTAACCTTTATGCCCAGGTCAGATGCAATAGTCATTATTGTCGATCGAGTGATTCCCTCCAGAGCGCCAGCGGAGGTCGGCGGCGTCATCAACCTTCCATGGCGAAATACAAAGATATTTTCGCCGGTGCATTCTGAGACATTCCCAGAAGAAGAGAGAATTATCGCTTCGTCATATCCAGATTTCACCGCCTCGACCTTCGCAAGTGAAGAGTTCACGTACATTCCCGTACATTTAGCAGCGGGAGGAACGGAGTTTGGATCATGACGCTGCCAAGAAGAAATCTTGACCCTTATGCCATTTTCTACACCCTCGTCCCCCAGGTAAGCGCCCCAGGGCCAGGCCGCTATCGCCACTTTGACTTCACAACTCAGGGGATTTAGCCCCATCTCGCCGTACCCGAGGTATGCGATTGGCCTCAAATAACAGGAATCCAGGTGATTCTCTCGGACAACTGCTTTTGTCGCTTCGAAAAGTTCTTCTTCACTAAAAGGAATTTCCATCATCAGAATTTTGGCGGATGTAAACAGCCTTGCAATATGCTCCTTCAACCTAAAGACCGCAGGACCCTGGTCGGTGGAGTATGCACGAATGCCCTCAAATACACCCGAACCATAGTGCAGTCCATGAGTCAAAACATGGATTTGAGCATCTTGCCATGGAACAAGCTCGCCATCCATCCAAATCTTTTCAGTAGTGGTAATTGGCATTTCTATACCCTTTCTGCGTAAAAGTCACCAATTGCTTTGGTGTTGAGTCCTTGTGGAAGTGGGGTCTGAAGCGACCTCTCAATAGCCCTCGCCGCCTCCGTCTCGCCGAGAAAATCTAACATCAATGCTACCGAGCGGATAGCTGCTATAGGATTCGCACGACCCGTGCCGGCGATATCGTGAGCGGCGCCATGAACGGGTTCAAACAAAGATGGGCCAGTACGGTCGGGATTTAAATTCGCCGAAGCGGCAAAGCCAATACCTCCAGACACCGCTCCTGCTAGATCGGTGATGATATCCCCAAAGAGATTGTCCGTGACAACTACGTCATATCGGCTGGGATTTTCTACCAAATAGATACAGCTTGCATCGACATGATTATAAGCCACTTCGACATTCGGGAAAGAGGCGGAAACCTCGTCGAAGGTCCTCTGCCACAGGTCTCCTGAGTAAGTTAGAACGTTCGTCTTATGAACCAAGGTCAGATGCTTCCTCGACCTCTTGGCGGCTAAGTCAAATGCATACCGTACTACTCGTTCTACACCAAAACGAGTGTTGACTGAACCTTGGGTTGC
>JAKBHQ010000467.1 GCA_021836665.1 Thermoplasmata archaeon | reverse complement strand
CATCTACGCGGTAGCAACTAATTTGTTGCTGGGGTTTGGTGGGCTTGTATCATTTGGCCAAGGTGTCTTCTACGGCTTGGGCGCGTACACTGTCGCTCTCAACTGGATGCATCATGGCCTGTCCTTCTGGGAAGCCTTTGCATTGGCTCCGTTTGTTGGTGCAGCTGCTTCGGTACTGATGGGCCTGGTGGCCCTTAGGACTAGAAAGCTTTATTTTGCTCTGCTTACCCTAGCTTTCTCGCAGTTGGCCTACGTGATAGTCGGAGTGCAGTACAACTTTACCAGCGGAGCTAACGGAATTTTCGGAGCCATGGTTCCCAACTGGTTAGTTAGTCCGAGAAATAGTTTCTTTTTCGTTCTCGGAGTGACTGTAGTGTCGTTGTTCGTGATGTGGAAAGTGACCTCATCGCCATTCGGTCTGGTTCTGCAGGCGAGTCGAGATAACCGTGATCGAGTGGAGGCTCTTGGAGTAAACGTCTTTCGCCACCAGCTTGTGGCTATGGCGATTGCAGGATTTTTTTGCGCTGTCGCTGGAACGCTTTTTGTAATCTACAGCCAATCGACCTATCCAGACCTTTTTCTCTGGACGAGTTCAGGAATTCCGGTATTTATGGTTGTAATCGGCGGCATGTACAAATATATGGGTCCCGTAATCGGCGCAGTGGTGTACGAGATTGCCCACCATTTCCTAATTGGATATACCCAGGACTGGCAGATTGTTTTGGGCTTGGTGTTGGTAGTCATCGTGTTGCTGAGGCCGGATGGATTGGCCGGGGCTTTTAATGGACTGATTGCCCGTCGACGCGGCAGGGTGTCACTTGAGGGGAGTGAATCATGACGACTGACGTGCTAGAGACGCGAGATCTTCGAAAGAGCTTTAAGTCATTCAAAGCGATTAATGGCGTCAATCTGACGGTGAAGGCTGGAAGTATACATGCGGTTATTGGTCCAAACGGAGCGGGTAAGAGCACACTTTTTAAGCTGATCACGGGAGTTCATAGTCCAAGCGGCGGGGATATCATTCTTCGCGGCGAGTCTGTTGGAGGCCGTTCTCCGCACGCGGTAGCTCGAAAAGGCCTTGTGCAAGTGTTCCAGCTGACCAGCATCTTTCCCCGTCTTAACGTCTTCGACTCCGTGATGGTAGCGATGATCTCCAAGAGGAGACGGCCTGCGGATGTCTCTGGGCGCTTTCGAAGGTCGCTGGGACCAGACATTTCAGCACTTTTAGAAAGTGTGGGCATTGCTCATTTGGCCGAACGGACTGCAGGGGAACTTTCTCATGGCGACCAGAGGGCGTTGGAGCTCGCGATGGCCTTGGCTACTGAGCCAACAGTACTTTTACTTGATGAACCTACCGCTGGAATGTCTCCTGCTGAAACGGCTGCGATTGCCAAACTTGTTGTCGCTCAAGCTCGGGCGCGTGGAATAACGGTACTGCTGTCAGAGCATGATATGGAAGTGATTTTTGGAATCTCGGAACATATTACCGTTTTGCATCAGGGCAGAGTGATAGCTGACGGCACACCAGATGAAATTCGCAAGGTTCCAGAGGTCATGGCGGTGTATCTCGGGGAGGAACCTACGGGAGAAGTCGCAGTCGGCAAAGGACCTTTGCCACGTCGTGGAACACGAGCCCAACATTCAGTCGGTATCGACCAGGGAAGCCACCCAACGGAGCAAGAAGCATGAAACTTGAAGTAGATGATATCCACACTTATTACGGGTCGAGTCACATTTTACAAGGGGTATCAATTACCATTTCTACCGGAGAAATAGTCGCTCTTTTGGGTCGAAATGGTGCTGGCAAGACGACTCTTCTTCGGAGCTTGGTTGGCCTAACTAGACCTCGTCAAGGAACTGTCAAGGCGGGGGACTTTCTACTATCCGGCGCTTCGATCCATAGTGCTGCTCGGCATGGACTTGTCTATGTGCCGAGTGGGAGACGCGCATTTGAGACACTTACCGTAGAAGAGAATATTCAACTTGCATCCCGAAGTTGTCCAAATCGAAAAGGCGACTGGGTGCCAGAAAGGGTTCTTGAGGTATTTCCTAAGCTTAGGCAGCTGGCAAAACGTCAGGCCGGAGTACTGTCCGGTGGGGAGCAGCAGATGCTAAAGATCGGGCGAGCGCTGGTTGCTAATCCAGAGATACTTCTCCTTGATGAGCCGACCGAAGGATTGGCTCCCGTGGTGGTGGGAGAGCTCGGGGAATGGATCGACCTGCTCAGGGAGGAAAAGCTCGGAATCTTGCTAGCTGAACAGAATGCGATGTTCTCACTTGAGCATGCCGATCGCGGATATATCCTTGAGAAAGGTCGCGTCTCTCTTGGGGGTTCAGCAGAAGAAGTCTGGCACAGCAGCGAACTGCAGAGTTCTTTGGGTGTCGCCGCTCGAGAGAATAGCATCTAGATATGACCTTGCAGGCTGCTGTAACTGGCTTAACTCGACAATTACGCCCGAGAAGGGCACTTTGTTTCGGAGCGAATCGTTCATAGCTTGACGATATCGAGTTTGTTCTATCCGGCTGAAGCTTCTGCTTGGTAGTGCATGGGTTGATCATTATCTGCGTCAAACCCCTTCCGTAAGGGAGGGGAAGGATAGCACTAACGTC
>JAKBHQ010000215.1:1929-2613 GCA_021836665.1 Thermoplasmata archaeon | reverse complement strand
GCCCGAAGGTGACGCCGAAAGGATCAGCTCCACAAGGTCGGCCTTTTTCGTCCTCTGTGAAGCCTTTAGCTTCATCTCGCCGACCAGCTCGAGGAGTTGGGTCTTATCCTTCTTCTCCAGCTGAGATCGATCAGTCTGGTCAATTGTGCTCATAAACACCTCTCAAAAAAAGTTGTTTTGCATTGGAGCGCTCATACGTGGACAGCCTCGAGATTTGAAAGATTTCAGAACTTTTAAGTCGCGACGAAGTGGGAGTGGCCACGTTGGATTTAGCACCAAAACTTGTACTTAGGAAGACGAGATTCACCGCCCCGTTTACTCACCAAAACGACACCAGATAAAAGTAGTTTTTGGATCGCTCAAGGCAGCCCGGCAGACTCCATCGAACCTAGCGGGCAGTTCCCAATAAAATGAATTGTAGACGGTAATAGGGAATTGGCTGCACTGGTCGGCTCAATGATTTCTCAACTGAACTCTTTAACCCTCGATACCCAACTCTTTGGCAATCGCAGAATACGATGCATCCACTGCTTCGGGCACTTTGATCTGGGATATTGCGGTATCGGGGTCCTTCAATCCGTGCCCAGTAAGTACACAAACGACCTTCGAATCCTTTTCGATATCGGTAGCTAACAGTCCCGCTACTGAAGCCGCCGAAGCCGGTTCGCAAAATACCGACTCGTA
>JAKBHQ010000215.1:0-1919 GCA_021836665.1 Thermoplasmata archaeon | reverse complement strand
CCCAAAGGAATCTTTAGCAGCGGCCAAAGCCCCCTCCCATGACGCCGGGTTCCCTATGCGAATTGCTGTAGCTATCGTATCGGGGTTGTTCACTATATGACCCAACACTATTGGAGCGGCTCCGGCGGCCTGGAATCCCATCATTTTGGGCTTCGAGTTCGCCCTCCCCGCCTTTTGGTATTCGTTATACCCACGCCAATAAGCCGTAATATTGCCGGCGTTACCTACCGGTATGAAGTGGTAGTCGGGTGGAGCTCCCAACTGGTCGACGACCTCGAATGCTCCGGTCTTCTGGCCCTCAATTCGATAAGGATTTATCGAGTTGACAACGGTGATCTCGCCGGACTCACCAAGCTTTCGAACAATTTCTAGAGCTTCATCAAAATTTCCCTTGATCTGGAGTACTTTTGCCCCGTATACCAGTGCTTGAGCGAGCTTCCCTAAAGCGATATATCCGGCTGGTATGAGCACCACACAGGCCATATTTGCCCTAGCGGCATATGCAGCCGCCGAGGCGGAGGTATTCCCAGTAGATGCGCAAACTACGGCCCTAGCTCCAGCCTCTTTAGCCTTGGTTATCGCCATTGTCATTCCGCGATCTTTAAAAGATCCGGTAGGGTTGGCGCCTTCGAACTTGAGATAGACCTCCGCACCCTTTATTTCCGAAAGGTATGGTGCTGGGTAAAGGGGGGTCGCTCCCTCATAAAGGGTAACTACCTCCGTATCATCAGCTATTGGAAGGAAGTCCCTATACGCCTCAATTATCCCTGGCCAGTTCGTCCGAGTTGACTCCGCAGACAAAGCTAATCCTCCTCACTAAGTACCCGCATGGCTTGTCTAAGACTTCGAACGCAATCGAGTTCCTCGAGCTTTGCAAGGGTGTTCATTACGTCCTGCTCTAAAGAGTCATGAGTCAAAAAGATCAGTCGAGCTTGATTCATAAAGCCCAGCTGCTCCATCGAATTTATAGAAACCCCGTTCTCCCCAAACACCGCTGCAACCTGAGCAAGAACCCCCGGGGCGTCATTCACATCGACGGCGATCAAGAAGCTACCCGACAATCGCTCAACTGGAGCCATGACCACGTCTTTACGCTCAATGCGTCTCTCGGTACTACCAAATCGAAGATTGTGCGCTGCATCCATGATGTCGCCTAAGACTGCCGAGGCCGTCGGGGCGCCGCCCGCTCCCCTGCCATAGAACATGAGCTCCCCAACCGCATCTCCTTCGACGAATACCGCATTGAAAGCGTCTCGAACCGAAGCCAGCGGGTGGGTCTTTGGTACCAAAGCAGGAAAAACCCTGACGTCTAGGTACTCCTCATCTTCAAATAGTTTTTCACAAAGCGCCAATAGTTTGATGGTGTAGCCGTGCCTCCTGGCAAATTCAAAGTCGGAAGCCGTCACCTTGGTTATACCCTCACGGCTGACATCTTTGAAGCGGACCTTCTTGCCGAAGGCTATCGAGGCCAGGATCGCCGCCTTAGAAGCAGCGTCAATCCCCTCAATATCCGCCCTTGGGTCTGCCTCTGCGTATCCGAGCTGCCTAGCTAGTTCCAAAGCCACGTCGTAAGAGAGACCCTCTTCGTCCATCCTGGTAAGGATAAAATTCGTCGTTCCGTTGACAATACCTATGACACGCTTGAGCTTCTCGCCCGCTAGCGAGACCCTCAACGACCTAATTAGCGGGATCCCCCCTGCAACTGCCGCTTCAAAAAAAATATCCCTACCGACCGAATCGGCCAACTCTTCTAGTTCAAAATAGGATTCGGCCAAAAGAGACTTATTTGCGGTTATGACCGACTTCTTGGCCCTAAGTGCGGCTTCAACGTACTCCTTGGCGGGGTGAATTCCACCCATGACTTCGACGATCACATCGATGTTTGGGTCATTAATAACCGCCATCGCGTCGGTAGTCAA
>JAKBHQ010000311.1 GCA_021836665.1 Thermoplasmata archaeon | reverse complement strand
GAGGAGGTAGTTTCAGCCAGCTCATTCCTTACGAAATCGAAGGCTTGGGTAGCGGCCACAACATTCCCGTCCGCAATTGACCCTGAGAATCGGTGCCTTATCGCCGCCTCGACGGATTTTAAAGATACCCGCATCGTTATGGCCGCAAAGGCTCCTAATAAAGCGGCGTTGGGTACTGGCCTTCCAAAGGCAGCTAGAGCTAAATCCGTCGCCGGAACGCATGAGAGACGCTCAGATTTGAATTGAGAAGCGTATTCACCTAGACCGAGCTCGGCAAAGCTTCTCGATGTATTTATCAAGATGTACGCATCCGGCATCACGCCGCTGAAGAGGTCAACTTGATGAAGGAGGGTTGGGTCCTGGATGATGAGGGCGTCTGGATCAGCTATGGGCTCCCTGCTTCGTATCTCTTTGTCGTCGACCCTACAAAAAGCGACGACAGGCGCCCCCATCCTTTCGGAGCCAAAGCTCGGAAAGGCCTGAGCGTACTTATTTTCATAAAATGCAGCGACAGAGAGCATCTCGGCTGCGGTTACTACACCTTGCCCGCCCCTACCATGAATACGTATTTGAAACATCCCAGTCTTCCGTTAGCTCCGATACGGGGACAGCCTACTACCAAGCCCCATATCTATTTAAAGTGTCCAGTTAGGATAAAAATCCTTGCCCTACTTCATAGATAATAATTGTCCGTAACCCGCAGATTACCAAACCCAATTGTCATACATGTATACGCAATTAATAATCTCCCAGTAGCTATCCCGGCCACGCAGGGGCTTCGAAAGGTGCTACCAGCCGTTTTGCCAATAGATTGACTCCCTGTTCGGTACCCTCCAATCTTTTCACCAAAAATGGAACGAGCGAAATTGTGATAAAAAGTTTTAAACGGTAATTTTCATACAGTGATTGCATAAAGATTATTAATTAGAAAAAACCTCTACCAGGTACCAATTCCTGATTGCCATTCCCAATAGCGCTGCTACGCACTTTTGCCCACACGACGATGTCTGTGTGACGCCGCTGGCTCGAGAAGCCCTTTTAGTTCTGCGATGGTTTGCTGACGGCACGGTTTGGCTGCCGGCACGGTTTGGCTGCCGGCACGGTTTGGCTGACGGCACGATTTGGCTGACCGTAAACGATTTGTGAGCGTCCCAGTCGATCTCTTTCGAGAGACCTTTTATGCCGACGGGCGTATTCGTGGTGCGAATTTGAGAAGAATCAGGCACGGCGACTGGGCGCCGATATCCATTTCAGGAATCCATCCTTCTGCCTGGACTGGACGATCAAATTTCGCTTTTAGGCGAGTTTGCCTGGCGGCCTGGGCCACCACTACGCAGTGGTGGTGATGCCGAGAATCAGCAAGCGGTGCCGCTCGGAGGATGACGTCTCGTGATCGCTAGATGTTAACTCTTGAGAATATTGAGTTCCGGGCATTAGTTACCGGTTATGACTTTGTAGCATTGAACCAGTTTTGTGGTTATTCGCCTTGGGGGAGGTCCCGTCGATTTCGGCGAGGACGAGTTCGTGCCCTAAGGTCGCTAGTTTCCACTGGACTGTGGGACGGGTTGGTTTTACGGGTTGGAGGCAGCTAGAGGTGAAGGAAGTACTTGAGATACCAGTCGCTGAAGCCGGTCCTTTAGGCATCGAGAGACGCGGTATAGATTACGTGCCCGCCGGCGAGAGGTGGGCACGGCCGGTAAATCTCTTCTGGATGTGGGCCGGTGCGATATTCAATGTTGAATATTTGGTCTATGGGGCAGTTCTGATGAGCTTCGGTCTATCTTTTGCCCAGGCGGTCTTTATTATCCTGGTCGGTAACCTCTCCTGGGTCCTGCTGGGGTTGACCAGTCTCCAAGGGCCCTTGGCTGGAACTACCACTTTCACTATCAATCGAGCCTCTTATGGGCCAAAGGGATCGAAACTATTGGCGGTTTTCAACTGGCTGACACAAGTCGGTTTTGAGACCGAAGGTATAGCGCTTATCGTGCTAGCTGGACTTGCTCTAGCCTCCAATTCAGGTGTGCATGCAGGGGTCGCTCTGAAGATTGCCCTGATAGTTGGGGCTTCAATTGTCCAGCTCATCCTGCCGCTTTTCGGTCACGAGGTGATCCTCAAAACATTGCGAGTCCTTTTAGTTCCCTTTGTGGTTCTATTCGTGATTTTTGCAGTGTTGAGCCTCTCTAAGGTAAATGTCCATTCGGTACATCACGGGGCTAACTGGCAGACGATGCTCGAGGCCCTGGCCTTCATCATCACCACGAGTGGCTTAGGGTGGACAGAAAATGGAAATGACTATTCTCGGTACCTTCCAAAGGCTTCTTCGGCGAAGGCGATAGTGGGATGGGTGTTTTTGGGAACCTTCATACCTTCGGTTTTGCTCATGGGTCTCGGTGCGGCGGTGGCCACATTTCTGGGAAGCAATTCTGGGTCGATCACCGGAATGGCCGGGGCCTTTTCGGCCTGGTTCCTCTGGCCATATTTGATCGTCGCAATAGTACAACTCTTCGCCATCAATAGCCTCGACCTGTACTCTTCGGGAGTGACCTTGCAGGCGCTTGGTCTGAAACTTACCAGGCTCCAGGCGGTCTTCTTGGACACGGTGATCTGTGGCCTT
>JAKBHQ010000265.1 GCA_021836665.1 Thermoplasmata archaeon | reverse complement strand
AAACTCTGACTCAGAATGGTTTGCAAGTACAACTCTGATCTCACCTCTATATCCAGCGTCCACTACACCTGGCGAATTAAGCACCGAAATTCCGAACTTGCTGGCAAGCCCGGACCGAGGAAGCACTAGAGCGCAATACCCGGCAGGTACCTCCATTGCCACTGCAGTTCCGATGGTTGCCCGGCCTCTTGCCGGAATTACCCCATCTTCAGCGGAATAAAGATCGAAGGCCGCGTCATCACTGAATGCAGCCTCCGGCATTTTAGCTCGGTCGGACAGCTTCACAAATGGAATAGCCAGCATGAAACTAGCCTTTCAAACCCCTCGCAAAAAGCGAATCCATAGTAGCTAAGGCCTTTTCAAAAATATCCAGCGCCTTCTCCTGCCTGTCCTCGCGCTGCAAATAAGAAAACTTTCGAGCTACCCCCCAGATGGTGCATAATGCCATCGCTTCAATGACAATCCGCCCAGACATCTTGGAGGTGCCAGCAACCCGCGTTCGAAAGGTGATAGGAATCTCTGCGAGCTTGCCACCAAGTCGATGAACCTCATACGCCATTTCTACCTGGAAACCATATCCGTCCGCTCTGATTCTGCTCAGGTCAATCTCCTTGATAAGGCCAGCACGGTAGGCTCGAAAACCCGATGTTGCGTCTCTTATCGGGACACCGAGGGCGAAACCGGCATAGAGATTTCCTCCCTTAGAGATCGCAAGGCGCAGCGGAGGAAGGCCCGGACTCGAACCTCCCGGAACGTATCGCGACCCAATAACTAGGTCAGCGCCTTTGTCTAATTCGCTCAGGAGATCGGGAATTGACTCGGGGTCGTGAGAAAGATCGGCATCAATCTCCAAGATTGCAGATGCCCCAGAATCGAGAGCTAAGCGAAAACCATCCTTGTAAGCACTCCCTAAACCCGACTTCGAAGGCCTTTCCAGCACTCTCACAGCCATGCCAGCGTCAGCGAGTCCCTTTACAATTAAAGCCGTGCCATCGGGGCTCGAATCATCGACGACCAAAACAGTGGCTTGAGGGACCGCCCCAAGAACCCTTTTCACCAGGTCTTCTATATTTTCCGCCTCCTGGTAGGTCGGAACGACCACCCACGGGCACAAAGAAGGTTGAGATATAACCATGCATTCCTCACATTCGGCACAAGTGAGAATAGTCGCTGCCTCTAGCATTGATAATCGTGCTTGTTTGGATGGACTTAGAAATGACTGGGCTAGACCCAAAAAAACACGTCATAGTAGAGATCGCAACTCTTGTGACGGACGACGACTTGAACATAATAGAAGAGGGGCCCGATCTCGTAATAAGGGCGACCCAAGAGCAATTGGATCAGATGGACAACGTCGTTGTCCAGATGCACAACCGCTCGGGACTTATAGCTGAGATGGCCTTCAGCGAAATTACTCAAGAGCAAGCCGAGGCCGAAACACTGGCATTCATTCGTCGCCACGTGCCAAAAGAGCGCATGGCGCCGTTGTGCGGGAACTCGATTGGGACCGACAGGCGATTCCTGGCCGAGTACATGCCCCAAATAGAGAACTGGCTCCACTACCGTTCAATAGACGTATCGAGCATTAAAGAACTCGCCCGCCGGTGGTATCCAGAGGAACTTAAGGCAGCTCCGAGCAAAGCTATGGGCCATAGGGCTATGGATGATATTAAAGAGAGTCTCGCCGAACTCGCCTACTATCGAGATTCTTTGTTTAAAGAGCGAAAATCAGAACCCTTAACTACCCTGGAGCAAGAACAGACCTCCTAGCAGGACCCGATCATCAAATAAGCATTCGCATCGCCGATCTTGACTTCAGATCTGATCAAGCTGAGGTCTTATCCGGCGTATCAAGTCAGTAAGTTTTTTGGACCATATCCGCGCCCTGGGAAAAATCAGCCAAGAGAACCCAAATGCAAAGTTGCTTCGAAATTCCGAACTGACCACCGCGTGATCCCATATGTCAATTAGCCGGTAGAGCAGTCGCCTGAGGCAAGAAAATCCCGCAGACTTGCTCTATAGTCCATTCGCCACAAATTACCTAACCCATGTGGCCGGATTCCACGGCACCACTTTGCAAAGTTTTACAAATGACCCCATAGAGTCACTGCCAACGGCGGAAACAGAATAAGCAGTTACACCGGCCTCCTTAAAGGCCTCAATCCTTTCGAGGATGTAGCTCCGCGATCCAGCCAGGGAGGTCTAGCGAATAAAGTCGATCCGACGAACCTCTGCCACTGCTCCCTGGCGTCTTTTCGCCAAATATAGCTCCTGTATCTTCGCTGCCTCTTGCTCGTATCCATACCAACAGGCCAGGTCGTTATGAAAGCTCCTCCGTTCCCAGACAGTATCAGCTATCATCTCGCAGACCATGAGACCTAGTGTTCGAGTCTCTCGGGCGGCTGGTAATCCAGCCGTGCTACCGTCATGGACAGATGCCGAAGGCATCAAACCATTGCCTTGTTGGAGCTGTGTGAGACTCCGCCAAAACTAGCGACGGGGCCGGTGGCAAAGGTAACTTCCCGATCAAAGGTGTGGTCCCCAGCAGAACTGTGTCGGGCGATCTTTCTCTGTTCTCCATCAGCCTCTGGCTCGGGCACTCCCCTATTAACTG
>JAKBHQ010000407.1 GCA_021836665.1 Thermoplasmata archaeon | reverse complement strand
TACCCTCTATATGACCACCGATTTTTCGCACCAAAGAAGACTCGCTCCTTACTTTGGGGCGCTTAACTCGACGCTGGCGTCATCGGCACTTGCGAGGCGGGACGACAATGCTAGATTGACCATTGTCTTGGATGAGGCGGCAAATACCGCACCGATGGTCGAACTCGCCGAACTCGCTTCTTTGGGCCAAGGTTTAGGGGTGAGACTCGTGACTATTCTGCAGGATGTCTCTCAACTCAAAACCGCCTATTCGTTGGCGGCAAACACCGTAGTCAATAACCACCGGTCAAAGCTATTTCTCGCGGGAATATCCGATCCTGAAACGATGAATTTGGCTGCATCGCTGATTTCGGCCTCGCCGGCATATCCTTTGGATTTCGCCGTCAGGACCCTTTCGAATCGGACTGCTCTGTTGATTCAGGCGAATGCGAAAGCAGAGTTAGTCAGATTCAACGCACGTAGAAGATACTTTTTTCGCTAAATCCCGAAATGTACTCAGTTTGAGAGATTAATTGCCGATCATCAATTCATGTCTATTGACCGTCTTGCGCAAGTGCTGTGGGGGCAGAGCTCTCTTTTAGACGAGCTCGAGTTTCGCCTTGAGTCGTTGGAACTAGTCGCCCGTTCGGGGAGGCATGGCAGGGTCGGCAAGGCCTGCCAAGAGGTTGCGAGCGTTCAAGCTCAGATCGATGAGTTGGATAAGAGGCGAATCGAGTATTCGGGCGAATTCGCAGCGTCGTTGGGTATCGATCCGTCCTCGACCCTCAAGTCGATCATCGAGAACTCGCCAGGGGAGTGGAGGGAGTCTTTGGAGGAGACCCGAATCGACCTCACTAGCAAGCTTACGAGGATTGCCCAGCTCACAGAGAGCCTCAGAGGGGTACTTTCACAGAGACTCGAAGTTGTCAATACCGTATTGAGGGTAGTATCGGCGCCGGCTGGCGTATATGGGGCAGACGGTTTAGCAAGCTCGGTTCGCCCGACGCTTTTGAGCGAGGCGGTATGAGCGGTTCCGGCATGGGGATTGCGCTCAGTGGACTTGACGCGTCTCAGGTCGGACTTGACGTGGTTTCCCAGAATATATCCAATGCGAATACTCCTGGATATATCGCCGAATCAGCTAATTTTACAGCGGTTCAAGACCCCCTCTCGCTCGTAGGTGGTGGGGTCCAAGTAGCGTCGGTATCCCAGCTTTCGGATCAGTTCCAGAAAACGATAGAGTTAAACGCTAATGCACAGCAGTCCTACGCTACTCAGACTCAGAGCATAGCGAACCAGGTCATGACTGTTTTTCAGGAACCAGCCACCAATGGCGTCTCAGAACAACTCGCCAACTTCTGGTCGTCTTTCGACCAAGTGGCAAATAACCCGACCAACTTGGCGGCTCGGGCCCAAGTCGTGTCCAACGCCCAAAACCTCGCCAATACTTTCAACCAAAATTCCAATACTTTGGTCAACCTCGCTAGTGCGACTTCAAGTTCAATCCAGAGCCAAGTGCAGACCCTGAATAGCGAGCTTTCGACACTAGCTAGTTTGAACGGAGCGATCCACACAGCTGGTACGAATTCGGATCAGACGCTCGTAGATCAGCAGAACGCATTATTAGATAAGATCTCGTCGCAGATCGGCGCAACTATTCAGCATCAGAATGACGGCACGGTCAATGTACTTTTAAATGGTGTAATGCTGGTGCAGGGAAACCTAGCCCCCCAGACGATTAGCTACTCTGGCGCAACGGCAGGTGCGACCCCTCCTTATGGACTGCTCATTGGGGGCGCAAATCAGCAGGTCCCAACGTCTGGAACGGTCGGTGGCCTATTGAACGCTGTCAATACTACGATTCCGGAGTACCAGGCCAAGCTATATAGCGTTGCGAGCTCATTGGCAAATTTGGTGAATGGCCAGCAGGAGAGTGGCGCTTACCTCGTTCCCACGACGAGTGGCGGATCTACCACCTACACCACTAACTCAGCATCCGCTATGGCTATTTTCCAACCGCTTACCGTTACTGCCTCAGGGGCATTCACTATGGCGGTGAATCCCAACCTCCTGCCTACCAGTTCTCCGACTGCAGCGGATCCCGGACCGTGGGGGTTGGCCGCTGCGGCGAATTCGACGACGGCTAACGCTGGGGATGGATCAAATGCGCAGACCATAGCTGAGTTTGCCAACTCTACCGCAGGACCCGACGCAGCTTGGGCCCAGGCTTCTGGGCAGATCGGCTTAGACGTCTCGAACGCTAATGCCGCACTAAGCACCGCTCAAACTAACTACCAGAGTGCCTACCAGTCCAACCAGGCGGTATCCGGTGTGCAGCAGAACCAGCAGATGGTCAATATGGTTAACTATCAACAGAGTTACCAGGCTGCGGCAAAGTTGATCGCAACTCTAGCGCAGACGGTACAGAGTCTCTTGGCGGCGGTATGACTAGTAGCTATATTCCCGGGCTTACCCAGCAGAGTCTTGCGTCGGAACTCGCATTTCAACTGAATAACACCCAGACTCAGCTGAATAATCTGACTTCGCAGCTATCGGCGGGCGTAAACGTAACGAAGCCCTCCGACAACCCGACTGCATTGGTGCAGATCTTGGGGGTGCAGTCTCAGTTGACTCGCTAC
>JAKBHQ010000099.1 GCA_021836665.1 Thermoplasmata archaeon | reverse complement strand
TCCGTTGTGCCAAATTTCACTATCATCCTGCTGGTTAGTGCCCCCATGATTAGGATCGCAAATAGCAGGTCGAGACTGCCTCCGAGCTCTAGTAGCAGTGGAACGCCAAGGGTTGCCAAGAAACCAAAAGCGGCTATCCCGTTGTCAAGAACCAAGAACCCCACTATCTGACCTACCGCCATCCTTTTGAAGATTAGGATTTGCACCCCAATGAGGACTAGGGCGAGACCGATAGACGATGCCTTGGTGGTACTCGACGAGTCCAGGTGGCTCAATGGGATGGTGCCTAAGTAGGCGACGATCGTAGACGCCCCCGAAATGAGCAGGGAGGTTGTAGTAGATATCCGAGAGTGGGATCTATCTTTTTCGGCCGGTATACGCTTGGCTGCCGATTTTACGAGACCAGGTAGCACCAGGCCTCGGACACTAAGGACTAGAAAACCGGCGATCCAGAGATCTAAAGAGTTGTGTTTGAGAGCCATAAGAAACGGGAGGGCCGAAAGCGCAATTCCTTGCAGCCTAAGGAGGCCACCTTGTTTTGCTAGGTCGTTATAGCTAGCGATGAATACGCCACTTAACAAAAGAGCCGCACTTGCTAGGTCGATCAGCGAGGAGTTTGTCATCTGTCTCTACCTTGTGGCCGTGAAGAAGTAGGAAGTAACCACGGACAGCAGTGCCAAGATGAAGGAGCTTGCGAGTAATTCGGGGACTCGAAAGAGCCTAAGCTTTGCCATAAACAGCTCGGCGAAAGAGAGGATTGAACCGAGTACGAGCACCTTCACCAGGAAAATCAAGCAAGAAGCCAGCAGGAGAATTGGACTTTGACCTGTACTAAATAGACCAATAGGGAAGAACAGGTTGGCAACTAAGCCCAAGAGAATCGTCAGCCGTAAAGACGACGCCCATTCGATTACTCCTAGGCGAGGACCGCTGTATTCCAAGAGCATCGCCTCGTGAATCATTGTCAGCTCAAGGTGGGTGGAGGGATTATCTACTGGGAATCTTTTCGCCTCCGCCAGGACGACAACTATGAAAGCGGCGAGGGCCAGCAGCGAGCCCGGGGCGAAAATAAGGTTTGGATTACTGATAGATTTCGCCGCTATGGCACCCAAGTTGCTCGAGCGGGCTGGGATCGAAAGGGCGAATATGGCGACCAGAATTGTCGGCTCGACTAACGACGATACCGTTAATTCCCTCGAGGCCCCCATTCCTCCGAAAGATGTCCCGGTGTCAAGACCCGCCAATGCCACTGCGATATTGCCTAGAAAAAGGAGGCCTACGACGCTAAGCAAGTCCGAGGATGAGCTGAAGGAGTTTTCGGTGGCCAAAAAGGGTCCGGCCATGGCTATCACTGCGGTGGATGAAGCGAGCACGTAGGGTGCAAGTGTGAAGAATACGCTTTTGGTAGATGGCTCCAGGGTCTCTTTTTGAAAGAGCTTCCTGAGTTCCCTATAGGGCTGCATCACTCCCGCCCCTTGGCGCCCCTCGAGCTTTGCACCAATTTGTCTGGCTAGTCCGGATACGAGCGGCGCTACTGCACCGAGTACCAGTAGCTGCAGCGCTGGGAGACTACCGTATATAAATCCTCGAGTCACCTAGCCACCACCAGGACGATGATGAAACCTATGGCGCCGTATATCAAGTAGTTGCGGATCTTCCCTGAGTGACCCTTTTGCACCAGACGAGAGAGGGTAACCATCGCCCGGGCCGCCACCGGGAAAAATTTGGTTTCAAAGATATCCGAGTTTGTTCTCTCGTAACTCGCACTTTGCAGAATGAGCATGTCGGAGTCTGCGTGTTCGGTCCCGAGCGACTCTTGGGTAGCGACTACCAAATTGAAGATTCTCTCCAATGGCTGAGCGAAGGAGACCGCATTGTACTGCATCTTTGCAGAGGGCTGGTTGCTTCCACAGGCCCAGAGGGGTACGTCTAGCTGTCGGGTGTTTTTTCGTATTCTCCACTCGGTGATCGAAGCGAACAGGATTACGCCGATAACAACACTCAGCCCAAGGTTGAGCGGAGATATTGAACCCTCCACCCCGCGCAGAGTGATATGGTCGAGGATTGAGACCGACCCCTTCGCCCTTACCTCGAGTGTCGCCTGGACTGCGGATTTGATAATTCCGGATAAAAAAGCGGGGTTAAAGCTGAATACAACGCAAAGTAGAGATGCGATGGAGATGGTGGTAGCTTCCCACGCCGTTGTCTTGGCACTTTGTGTCGCACCTTGACTCCTCGGCCTTGAGAGCATTCCAACCCCGAAGGCTTTCGTCATGGCGGCCACCGCTAGGCCAAAAGTTAATGCGAGCATGCCAACTGCGCTCGGCATAAGGACATTTAGGACGGTCGATCGAGTGGGAAGCGTATGAATTAGCGATTGGAGCAGTAGCCATTCCCCGACAAATCCTGCTCCCAATGGCAGCCCGGTCGCACCCAATGCGGCTATTGAAAAACCTAAGGCAGCGACGGGATTTCGGTGGATTATACCTCCCAAATTGTCGAGGCTACGGGTGCCCGCCGAGCTGATGACCGAGCCCGCCGAGATGAAACCTAGAGACTTGAAGAGGCTATGCCCTATTAGCTGTAGTGTTGCTCCAGCCAAGGCAACCTGGGCGATATC
>JAKBHQ010000052.1 GCA_021836665.1 Thermoplasmata archaeon | reverse complement strand
ACCGGAAGTTGTATCTCCATGAGGCACGAGTCCCCTGGTCGTGATGCCAAGGCCACGGAGCTCTGAATCGAATACCAACCCAAAAACATCGTCTTCAGCCCTTGCGACCAGCTCGCTCGGCACTCCGAGTTTGGCGAGTCCGACCATCGTGTTAGCGACCGACCCCCCTCCCTGCTCTTTTGTAATCTCGAGGTGGCCCTGGATCTCCTGCGAGGTCTCCCGGTCCACTAGCGCCATGGTGCCCTTGGAGAGGCCGAGATCTTCGATGAGTTGGTCTCGGACTTCACAGAAAACATCAACAATCGCGCTGCCAACCCCGACGACCCGACGATCTAAACCATTGATCAATTTGAAACCTTTACCTTCAAGAAGCCGAACTGTCTCGCTACTGTCCTAACCGAGTTAGTCGGGACGACGATCTAGGACAGTTTAAGGGTCGACCCTGCAATAAGTGGACTTTGGGAGTTCTGGAGGCTCTACTTGCTCTACATTTAGCCACCTCCGATATCGTCGATGCCGACAAGAAGGCTATTTGCCCACTCCTTGGCTAATTCCACGTAAGTATTCGGTGATCTCGTAACCTAGCCTGAAGAGTGCTGAACATAGACGCCAAAATGGTGTTGGCTGGTGGCCATGTCAAACGGAGACAAGAACTATGCGGCGCTCTGGCGGACAGAAACTGAACGGCTCACTACTGACGATGCGTGGCTGACAGACGAAAACGCTGTTCTATACGATCGAGTGGTCGACCTCGACGAATGTCTCGTCATGCTCGAGCCCTCCCTCGTTCGATCCGTGAGATCTTGGTCGGCCACACGCCGAGGTCGTCAGACACGGTCTGCAGAAAGATGTGCTCGCTATACACTCGATTTGTGGCAGCGGATGATATCCCCGGATGGCAGGCAATTAAGCGGGGCGACACACCACTCACCTGGGACCTTTGGTCCAGCCAAGTCGAGCGCTCGAATACCCTAACCAAGGCAGGTAAACATGCGGTCCGAAAAGCTGTCGATGCCATCGCGGAATACCTCGGTGACGGCTGGCTCGACAAATTCCTGCCGCGAGGCTCAAGTCCTTCGCCCAACGCTGGTCTTCCGCTCATGTCATTGCAATGGTGGCCGTCGAACGATGTTCCCCATGTTTTCGCGCGGATCTTGGAGCTGGGCTTGCGCCTGAGCTTATTCAAGGGGAAGCCCGGGCTCGGCGATGTCCGCAAAATAATGCAAAATGACCTCGGCCAGTTCGCCCACAGCCTCCTCCAGTTTGAGGTCGGCGCGCTGGCCCTACGAGCCGGATGGGACGTTGTCTTTGAGCCTAAGGTCACAGCGCACGGCGACCGTCGAACCGACCTCCATCTGAGCCGGAATGGTGACTCGATGCTTGTCGAGGCTAAGGGCTTTCTCCTCGATAAGACGACAACCGAGGATCTGCAGTTCAGTGATCGCATAAAAATGGAGATCCAAGCAATTGAGATGAAGGAGGGCGTCACCTTCGACGGTTCGATCGAACCGTCGATTGACGAAGTAGCCCTCGCTGATTGCCTCGGCAAGCTGAAGGCGCTTGCCGTAGATGCAGCGCGGACTGGATTGCGGTTGGAGATCACGACACCATCGGGACAGCGTCTCGCAGTCTTGCCAGGGTGGCCGTCGGCAGAAGGTACCCTCTCCATAACGATTCGACATGGTGACGAATGGCAGCGAATCGTAACCGCCATCAAAGATAAGTCGAACCAAGGCCGTGGTGGAGATCCGCTTTGGCTCCGATTCGATGAAACGTCCCTTTTTTGGGCACTATTTCTTCCGCCCCACTTGCCGCGCCACGACATCCACGAACAACTTGCTCGCGACCTCGCAGCTACACTCATGCCCTTCAATCACGTCGCCGGGTTAGTCTTGTCGCGCCAACCCGCGGTCGGGTCCTCGGGCGGAACCGACAACACCTATCACCCTTTGGACGGCAACGCAACGGGCCTCACCCGCACCACCCAAGCACCGTTCTGGCGCGAATCGCTTATCGTGCCTGGTCTCCATCCCTCAGCGCAACGACATTTGGCGGAGTGGAGCAGGTGGTACGGCGACGAAGCAGGATGGCTCCCGTGGGCGCTCGACCAACACCGCCAGCCCCCCCTCGCTGAACTCTTTCGGACTCCTCGCTAGACGCCAAGTGGCCGGGGGATCACACCCTCAGGCTCTCACAGATTCCGGACGTGACGGGTCTGGCATCGTGTTCAGTTCCTCTTTTCATCTGGAGTGGACTACGGGTTCACCGAATGTTTACAATTTCGCAGCCGACACAGTTCGGGGCGCCTAGCGGATAAATACATGGCAAAAGGCAGCCATGGCCCAGTTAAATCGAGCCGAAGTCGAATAAGGCGACGACTTTTGGTGCCCAAAGTATTACTTTCACTTGCGTATCCAACCATGGTTGTCCAGAAGTTGAACTAGGTTTAGCTTTAGTGAACGAAACGAACCCATACAAACTGGCGGCCGATATAAGGCCAATTAGGTATCAGATATCCCTCTCCCCTGACCTTGAGTCGCTCAAGTTCAAAGGGAGAGAGGAGATCGAGGTCAATTTAGCTTCTCCTGCATTAGCGATCAAGCTCAACTCGGTGGATCTAGAT
>JAKBHQ010000230.1 GCA_021836665.1 Thermoplasmata archaeon | reverse complement strand
CGTCGGTAAGGACAAAGATTCGGCATTCTGCTAGGAATCTTCCGAGTTCTACAGTTTGATCGTGACTGTAGACCGCCCCCGTTGGGTTTGACGGGGAGACATGGATGAACAGCTTGGTTTTTGCGGTGATGTAGGGTTCCAGTTCTTGGGCGCTTAGCCGAAAACCATTCTCCGGCTTGGTCGGAACTAGGACGGGTACACCTCCGGCTAGCCGAACCGCCTCTGGGTAGGTGGTCCAGCAGGGTGTCGGGATGATTACTTCATCGCCAACCTCGACAACTGTGGCAATGGCGTTGAAGATAGCGTGCTTCCCTCCATTGGTAACGAGAACTTGCGAAGGGGAGACTTTGAGACCACTGTCACGTAATGTCTTGTCCGAAATGGCTTCTTTGAGTTCCATGAGTCCCGATGTTGCCGAATAGCGATGATACTTCGGGTCTCTTGCGGCTTTTATGGCCGCCTCGACTATAAACTCCGGTGTAGGGAAATCAGGCTCACCCGCTCCAAATCCAATTACGTCGACCCCAGAAGCCTTGAGGGCTTTGGCCTTCGAGTCGATGGCCAGGGTCGCCGACTCGGCGACCGATGCGATCCTTGTGGACAGGCGGCTGTGTTGGATTGGACTCAAGACGAGACTCCCCTAAAGATATTTGATAAATGGCGACGACCTAGGAGGCGTAGATGGCCCAAGAGGCCTCTGATATTAAGATACCAGCCGATCTGCTACCACAAGACGGGCGTTTTGGGTCCGGACCATCGAAAGTTAGGGTAGAAGCGGTAGAAGGGCTTGGACTGGTTGCCAAGACTTACCTCGGAACTTCGCATCGGCAGAAGACCGTAAAAGGGATGGTTGCCGGGTTGCGTTCGGGTTTGCGCGACCTTTTTAATCTTCCCGACGGGTATGAAGTTCTACTTGGGAATGGCGGAGCTACTTATTTTTGGGATGCGGCGACTTTTTCCCTTATTCAGAGCAAGAGCCAGCATCTAAGTTTTGGCGAGTTCTCTTCTAAGTTCGCTCAAGCCGCTAAATCTGCTCCTCATCTGGAAGATCCCCAGATCATAAAGTCTGAACCAGGGTCTCATCCAGAAGCCCTGGCGGCCGACGACGTTGATCTCTACGCCTTAACCCACAACGAAACGTCTACCGGAGTCGCAATGCCGATTAAGCGACCAGCTGGATCATCGGGCATCGTTGCAGTAGACGCAACCTCAGGAGCAGGCGGCCTAGAGGTTGACCCAAGCGAGTTCGATTGCTACTACTTTTCTCCGCAGAAGTGCTTTGCTTCAGATGGGGGACTTTGGGTGGCGCTTGCATCGCCAAAAGCGATTCAACGTATCGAAGATATTGCCGCTTCTGGCCGGTGGGTCCCCGCTTCGATGGATTTGAAGATAGCCCTAGATAACTCGGTGCAGGATCAGACCTACAATACTCCGGCGCTAGCCACGATTTACATGTTTGTCAATCAGCTCGAGTGGATGTTGGAAAATGGCGGTCTTGCTTTTACCACACAGAGGTGCAATGACTCTGCATCGCGACTCTACAGTTGGGCTGAGAAGTCGGATTTTGCAACGCCTTACGTAACCGATCCAGCCATGCGGAGCCACGTAGTTGGGACAATCGACCTCGACGACTCGATCGATGGCACTAAAGTAACCAAGGCCCTACGGGCTAATGGGATCGTAGATGTTGAGCCCTACAGAAAGCTTGGAAGGAATCAGATCCGAGTAGCTATGTTCCCAGCCATAGACCCATCAGACGTCGAGGCGCTCACCGCTTGTGTCGACTACGTGGTCGACACATTAGCGGGATGAACCGAAAGACACTATTTGAGTTTCTTTTCCTGGGCGTAATCTGGGGAAGCTCATATTCTCTGATAGCGGTTAGCCTGGAGCGGTTTTCACCGCTCCAGGTCGCCCAGGTTAGGCTTCTCGGCGGGGCTTTAGTGTTGGTTGCCGTGCTCGTGTCAAACGGGGCCAGAAGAGGAAAAATAGCTTGGTCCGCTAAGTTCATCGCGCACCTATTTGGAGCGGGGCTGGTATCGACCGCCCTTCCGTATCTCCTGATCTCATGGGGAGAGACGAAGGCCCCCTCTGCGGTTGCGGGAATGCTTGGCGCTACCACTCCGATTTTTGCGGCCGTCCTTGCACCGATCATTCTTAAAGAGGCCTTGGGTGCTAAGAGGAAGGTTGGCGTTACGGTAGGCCTTGTCGGCGTGATACTTATCTTCCATCCTTGGAGCACCCAAAGCCTAGGGAGCATCATTGCTGAAGGGGCTATCGTGCTGGCGGCATTGCTCTATGCAGTGAGCTTCATTTACCTAAAGCGTTTTTTGATCCCGACAGGTGCATCTTCGCTGACTATCGCTGCGGGCCAGATCACCGCATCAGCCGTGATGCTTTTGGCCCTTGACCCGATGGGGCCAGGGGTCGTACTTCACGCTGGTGCCCGAGTAGATCTTTCTATATTGACCCTTGGAATCGTACAGACCGGATTTGCGGCTTTATTGAGTACGCGGCTCGTAAGGCAAGTATCCGCCACCGTCTCAAGTGCGGTTACTTACCTAATCGCGGTCGTGTCTGTCGCTGAGGGTTTCTTTTTTCAGCATCAGAAGCTCGAGCTGGTCTTTTTTGTCGGTGCTGTA
>JAKBHQ010000124.1 GCA_021836665.1 Thermoplasmata archaeon | reverse complement strand
GCAAGACCACAACCGTGATCAGCAGGAGCGGCAAACGGATAAAAAATAGCCTCGAGTTCACGACGGCGGCTGCCACTTCAGTACCCGCACGTATTGCAGCCCCGCATAGTCGACAACCGGTGCAGCCTTAACACTCTCCTGTAAGGCACCTAGCGGATTGGAAATGGATGTAATCCTTGCGATCGGGATACCGGGAGGGAACACCTCTCCTTGAAGACCGGAAGTTACGAGCACCTGTCCGACCCTAATTGGGGAACCAGGATCTACAAGATTAATCTTCAAAGCCTGGTTCATCCCCTGGCCATTAAGTAGCGCAATATTACCGCCCGGCCCAAATCTAACACCGGCAGCAAAGTTCGGATCATCGACCATCAAGACGGTCGATGTCGTTGACCCTACCGCCACAATCTGCCCTGCGAGCCCACTGCCGCCAACTACGACCATTCCGAGCTTTATCCCAGCGGACTGTCCCTTGTCAATTTCAAAGCTCAGCTGCAGATTGGATGGCGTCATCGAGATCACCTGAGCGGGAACCGAAGCTATCCCTTGAGCAAACTGGATATTATCAAGCCGCAGGAGCTGGTTAAGCTGGCGCTGAGCATCCCCAGAAGCTAACTTAGTCATTTCGGCGCTGTAAATCTGACTCTTGAGTTTCTGATTCTCCACCTTCAGTGAACCGTAATTAAAGGCACCAGTAATGACGTTGCCGACTGGGCTAAAGGCGCTATTAAGAGTAGAGCGTACCGGCGTTATGACATCCCTCACTGCGGCCTTTACCGACACGAAAGAGAACCTTGACCCTCCCCTGTAGTTCAGCGTGATCAGCGATGCCGACGCCAGAACCAAGATAAACAGGGTGATTCGAGGGCGCTCAAAGAGCTTTGCCAACTATCCCCCAAGCAATCAGCGGCTGGAAGCCGAAATCAACACCTGCTTGAGAGCGTCAAACTCCTCTAGACACTGCCCAGATCCGATCGCTACACACTGCAATGGGTTTTTTGCTACCACTATCGGCATTCCCGTTTCGGCCTGAATCCTTCGCTCCAGCCCGGTGAGCATGGCTCCACCACCAGTCAGGACGATTCCCTGCTCCATGATGTCCGCAGAAAGCTCTGGAGGAGTCGCGTCCAACGTGACCTTTACAGCGTCGACAATCGCCGCAATGGGCTCCTCTATCGCCTTGCGAATCTCCTGAGTAGAGATGAGTATCGTCTTCGGTAGGCCGGTAATCAGGTCACGTCCCCTGATCTCCGCCTGAAGCTCCTCTTCCAGAGGGAAAGCAGACCCTAGAGCCATCTTGATCTCTTCGGCGGTCCTCTCCCCTAGTGCCAAGTTGTACTCCTTCTTGACAAAGGAGATGATGGCCTCATCGAGCTCGTCTCCGCCAATCCTGATCGAACGGGAGGTTACAATGCCCCCAAGCGAGATCACTGCGACCTCAGTTGTTCCGCCACCGATGTCGACCACCATGTTGCCGGTCGGTTCGTGTATCGGCAGACCCGCTCCGATTGCCGCCGCCATCGGCTCTTCGATTATGTAGGCGGGCTTGCGGGCCCCCGCATATTCGGCCGCCTCTTGAACCGCTCGCTGTTCGACGCCGGTTATCCCAGAGGGAACACAGATGATCATCCTCGGCTTAGAAAACTTCGATTGATGTACCTTGTGAATGAAGTAGCGAAGCATCTTCTCGCAGATCTCGAAGTCGGCGATTACGCCGTCCTTGAGTGGACGGATCGCCTGGATGTTCGACGGAGTACGACCGATCATCCTCTTGGCTTCTACCCCAACGGCTAACGGTCTACCATCTTTGGTATTGATCGCGACCACCGATGGCTCGTCTAGGACGATACCTTTGCCCCTTACGTAAACCAAGGTATTTGCCGTACCCAGGTCCACCGCCATGTCCCTGCCCATAAAGGGTGAGAATCGAGCCACTTTTTGAACCTCCAGATCCTGGTGGATAAATATATATAAGGTCGCCAAACCTTAATTAGTCGAAACTTATTGTGCTAGCCCCGGGAAAAAGAGCTCTATCTCCCGAGCGGCCGCCTCCAACGAATCGGAGCCATGCACCAAGTTTTCCCCAACCGATACTGCTAAATCCCCCCTGATTGTCCCTGGAGCCGCAACAGCTGGATTGGTCGCACCCATCATTGACCGCACGATAGCGTAGACGTCTTCCGGACCAGAAACCACTGCTAAAACCGCCGGTGACCTAGTTATAAAGGCAACTAGTTCTCCAAAAAAGCCCTTCCCGTCATGCTCTTGGTAGTGAGTCTTGGCGGTAGCCTCGTCTAACTGGCGGAGCTCGAGCACTTCAATCTTGAGGCCTTTTTTCTCAATCCGAGATAATATCTCGCCGACGAGGCCCCTCTCGACTGCGTCCGGTTTACAAATAAGCAGAGTTCTTCCCATACGAGGGGTTAATCCTAGCAGGGGACCAGGTATCCAAGGGCGGTTTCTAATCGAACCCTAACAGTAATCTTCGAATTCCAGCAACCAAATAGTGGCTACCGGTGCTTAAGACCAGTTGGCCCTCCACAAGTTTCTCTCTCGCCGCAATCAATGCTGAACCAGGGTCACCGGCCACAGTAGACAAAATACCTAGACTCGATGCAGCAGCTGCCACGTCATAGGGATCGACTTG
>JAKBHQ010000387.1 GCA_021836665.1 Thermoplasmata archaeon | reverse complement strand
CTTCCGAAGTTTACCTTGAGCACGGATAGCTCGAGGATTGGGTGAAGGAACAGCCCAGTGGAAACGGCTAGGAAACTAGTTGGCCTCAAACTAGAAGGTGCTACAGAGATGTCGAATTTGGCGATTCAGAGCCTACAATTTGCACTAGACGGCCTGTCGGTGCGGCAGAAGGCGATTGCAAACGATGTCGCAAACCTCAACACCCCGGGCTACACCGCTACGCAGGTCTCCTTTGAAACCTCCCTCCAGCAGGCACTAGCGAGTCAAGCTCCAACCGCCACCCCCTCGATAACGGTCAGCAAGTCGACCAATACCCCAGGCCTCAATGGCAACAATGTCAGTCTGAATAGCGAGTTGGTATCGCTGGAAAATGCCACCATGCAGTACCAAGCTGTGGTCGGAGAACTCAACAACCAGTTCCACTTGATCGCTGGGTCTGCGGGAGGTCAGTTCTAATGTCCCTCTTCGGTGCGATTTCAATCGCTGGAACAGGAATCAGTGCCAACCAGACTTGGTTGGACACGATCTCATCGAACATCGCAAATGTCAACGACACCGCAAACCCGGCCAGTCCGATATACCAGGAGCAGCAGATCCTGGTAAGTCCCTCCCAGAGCCAACCATTTGGCACCCTGGGAACCGGCGTTGCAAACCAGACCGACAGTTATGTCGGTAGCGGGGTTGCGGTCACCGGGATCGTCACCGACAAGCCCAACGGTCAGCTGACCTACCAACCCCAGAATCCCCTGGCTAACGCCCAAGGTATGGTAAAGACACCCGGGATCCAATTGAGCGACCAGTTGACCCAACTCGACGTCGCAGAGCGCAGCTATCAGGCGAATGCAGCGGTTATTAATCACGCCAAAGCGGCGTACCAGTCGGTTCTTGGACTAGGAGCGTAAAGAAAAGATGATCCCCGCAATTGGCTCAATCCCAGCGATCTCTACCCAGATCACCAACCTCAATCCCACGACACCCACTAGTACTGCTGGATCGTCGGCGGCAGCTGGCTCAACTGGAGTTTCCTTCGGGAACATGTTGGCCAATGCCGTCGACGCTCTGCAGAACGCCCAACAGGCGTCAAACGTCGCCGCCACTGGTGTCGCAGCGGGAACTGGGTCGATCGGTGATGCGATGATCGCTGCAAGTCAAGCGAGCCTCGACACACAGGTCGCCGTTGCACTGAGAAACGGCGTAGTCAGCTCGATCAGCCAGATAATGGCTACTCAGTTCTAGACCTTGGCCCGAGTAGATTAGGAACTCCCAGAGATGTCAATCCAGGACAACATAATCCAGGTCAAGTCTGGCTTTAAGAGGTTCTCGCAGGGCTTTACCCCTGGTCAAAAAGTGACCGTAGTCTTAGTCACCGCACTTTTGGCTATGGGTGGTCTATTCCTCATGCAAATGACCTCACAGCCGGTCTATTCTCCCTTATTCACCGGTCTTTCTGCGACCGATGCTGCTTCGATCACCCAGAAACTGACCGCTTCCAAAGTCCCCTATCAGTTAGCAAACGGGGGCCAAACGATATTGGTACCCCAGACCCAGGTCTACCAAGAGCGATTGGACATGGCCCAGGCCGGACTTCCCGCCAACTCAACCGTCGGTCTCTCTCTCCTCGATAAGGTCGGTATCACCAGCTCCACCCTGACACAACAGGCCGACTACCAAAGGGCCCTGCAGGGTGAGCTCGCTTCGACGATCGAAGCTATCCAAGGGGTCACCTCGGCCCAGGTCAACCTCGCCCTCCCCCCGACCGACGTATTTGCGATCTCCCAATCGCAACAACCATCGGCCTCGGTGTTGGTGAGCCTTTCACCCGGGGTACAGCTAAGTCCGGGACAAGTACAGGGGATAGTCCACCTGGTTGCGTCTTCAATACCGAATCTGACACCCGGCAATGTTACCGTCGTAGATTCGAGCGGAAACGTACTTTCTGCTCCGGGTTTTGATAATTCGGCCGCACAAAACTCGTCGGCGACCAACGCCTTCGATCAGAGTCTGCAAGCGTCAATCCAATCGATGCTGAATAACGTCGCAGGTCCGGGCAACGCAGACGTGAGGGTATCCGCACAGCTGAACTTCAACCAGGTCAAGACGACTACCTCGTCGGTCGCTACCAACAACAAGGGGGTCCCCCTCAGCACCCCTACCCAGGTCCAAACTTCAACACAGACCTACACCGGGACCGGTACCCCACCAAGTGGGGTCCTCGGGACCCTCACTCCAGCGACCGGGGCGACTCAGAGCTCTAACTATTCACAAAAGCAGACGACGACCAACTACGCGGTATCCCAAGTAAACCAGACCGTCTCTCAGTCGCCGGGTCAGATCCAGTCGATCTCGGTAGCGGTGCTACTCAACTCTGCGGTCAAGGGAGTCTCGGCTTCGAAGGTCAAGCAGTTAGTAGCCGCTGCAGTGGGATACAACGCCAAGCGGGGAGATCAGCTTTCGATAGTGAGCCTCCCCTTCTCGGCAGCTGCGACCGCCCAAGCAAAAGCGTCTCAATCGGCGGCCGCCTCTGCGAGTTCGATGTCGAGCTATCTCGGCCTCGCCAAAATCGCCCTGTTGGTTTTAGGCGTTATAGCGGTGATGTTCCTCATGCTTAGGGCAGGTGGATCGTCACAGGAGGAGATAGCCTTAGGCAGCTACTC
>JAKBHQ010000062.1 GCA_021836665.1 Thermoplasmata archaeon | reverse complement strand
ATAGCTACTACTGCTACCAACGTGCAGATGCAGGTTATCAAAGAATGGTCGGTTCTTCAGTTTGCCAGGCCCCTCGACGGAGGTACGTATAGGTAATGATTTCCCTGAGCGGTGTGTCGGAATAGTTATCTCATTGTCGTCGTAAATCCGGTCCGGTCAAGTCCCTTGCGATCCGAGCGGTCTTTTCTACGCATCTACCAAGACAAAGTCGGTGACTGGTGGGCTAGCTACGTCGTTCAGGTGAACCACGAGTCACTCCCCAAGAACCGACGGGTGATTTGGCGGGTGATTGAGATTGACTGGGGAGTGAATGAGATATCCACCGCAACCGACGATGCCTACGACTACTTCCCTCATCCTGAAAGAGGGAAATCAGCCCAGGCACTTCTTGGTCGTTATCAGCGCCAGATTGCCCGACGTAGACCCAAACGAGGACAGCTGGCTTCTAACGGCTACCAACGAGCCAAGAAGGAAGCCGCCAAGACCTATCGGGGCGTCACTCAACAAGTAACCTGATAGCACAAGATGACCCACGCAAGTGGGCCAAGTCAACCGTGATAAACATCGATCAGATTGCCATGGAAGACTTCAAAGCTAAATTCCTCGCCGTGACGGCCGCGACTAAGAAGGCAGCGGACGCCGCGATAGGGTCAGCCAGGAGCGGACTGGCATTTATGGCTAAGAAACAGGGTCGAGACCTTCAACTCGTCGATCCAAGGTGGACGAAGATCCAAGGTGGACGAAAATCCAAGGTGGACAACGATGGACTGTTCTAAATGCGCTGAGAGAACCAAGCACCGCCTGCCACTTTGCCAACGGACCTATTTCTGCGAAGTCTGCGGGTTAGTGAGTTCAAGGGAGAAGAATTCTGCGGCCGTGGTCGTCGTCGGTCGGCTTCAACCCGACTGGTATTGATGGCATAAGACCCGTGCGTCCGCCGGGCACTAAGGCTTTCTGAGCTATGAATCCCCTGAATTATCTTTGGGGAGGTCTCATGGCTAAATTGCGCAGAAAAATCGCTTCCCGGGATGAGTCGAAAACAGAAATATTTCCTGAAAATAGTTCCTCCACCTAGACACGGTTCAACAATCAGGCCCCCCGGCGTGAACCTGGTCAGTGGGTCGGAAAGGTGGGGCGGGAAGAGGTCGAGGCTCCTCACCTCAGCCAATCGTCGATCGGCCGGAATCGCCTAAAGGATCAAGCAAGCTTCTCTTGATCCCCTGAAAAAAATAGCAGAGGCTGCCCGGTTCAGATCCTGCTTTGCGACCGATTAGAAGTGTCCAGTAATTCTTTCGATGAAATTACATCGATAGTATTAAAGCCGTGTAATTTTCTGCTAAATTTCATCTGGGGTGATTTCCTCACCAGCGGAATAAACCCAAAGGGGTGTCTGAGATTCGATGGCAGGATGCTAAATAGTAGCTATTCAATAAAAGTCACCAAGAATTTGACACGTGGTCCCCTAGCGGACCTGGTGCAGGCGGCAGTAGCGGCCTCAGGTGACCTACTCCTTCGCTGCAGACGAAATCCCATACCCCCCCCTTCCTTTGGGCCCAACACGCCGAAGGCGGAATTCGCTCAGGCCCAATGGTGTACCCGCCCCAACTTCATCATCGGTCCAGGTCACTACCGATTACCAGTCAGTGGACACAGGAAATCAAAATGACATTTTCTACCGAGCAGTGGCGCAACCATTTTGAATCCCTCATCAACAGTTCTGATGACTTCGTCGCGATTGCAACGCCGAATGGAAAGATGGTTTTTGTAAATGAAGTCGGAAAAGAGCTGGTCTCCCTGCCGGGCGACCTAGATGTAACAGAAACCCACTTCTCCGACTTCGTAACAGCGCACGGTTCGCTCGCTTATTCAGAAGAGTTGGACCACATCTTCGCCGGTCAGAATTGGAAAGGAGTTGGATGGCTGAGAAACTGGGCCAACAACAAAGTCTTCCCGGTCCAAGTAACATCTCTAGTGCTGACAGACCCACTTTATAACCAACCCATTGCCTTGGCGACGATTAGGCGGGACCTACGAGAGATACACGCAGCGAAACTCGAAAGCGATCGGCTACGGTTGCACGATCCTCTCACCGGGCTATCTGGACGCAGTCAGTTTGAGAATAAACTTGACGAGTCGATTGCCAGGTCAATTACTAACCGTAGATATGCCTCAGTGTTTTTCGTAGACGTCGACCGTTTTCATGAAATTAATGCAAGCCTGGGCCACTTTGTCGCAGACGGGTTGTTGGCGCAAGTTGCAAATCGCCTCACGAATTCGGCAGTGGGGGCCAGGGCGGTTTCTCGCTTTGGTGGAGATGAATTCTTGATTCTTATGGAGAATCTGGCCGATAAAAGACAAGCGGAAGAAATAGCTAGCCGGGTCATTTCCGCATTTGACGAACCATTTCTAATCGAAAACAATGACGTCTACGTCAGTGTCAGCATCGGCGTCTGCTACGGGAACACGAACGCTTCACAGATGATCTCCCTAGCTGACCAGGCCGTTTACCAAGCAAAATCGCGTGGACGAGCCCGCTATGAAATTGTCGAAGCTACCTTGAGCGCCCAAATCGCAGACGACCATGTAAGCAAATATCGAGAACTCCACCTTGCAATCGACCGTGGAGAACTGTTTACACTGTTTCAGCCTATAGTGCGACTCGACGATAGGAAAATTGTTGCGGCGGAGGCACTGGTTCGTTGGATGCGGCCAAACTACGGTATCGTTCCTCCACTTGAATTCATACAGCTAGCCGAGAGTACCGGACTGATATCGCGCATAGGCGAATTAGTACTTAAGAGTGCCTGTTCGCTAATAAAAACGCTCAATGACCATGGGATCTCACTTAAAATTGCGATTAACGTCTCGCAGCTGCAGCTTGTAGATCCAAATTTCGCACTAATCGTGACCACCGAGCTGACTAGGTACGAAGTATCGCCCGGCCAACTCACCTTGGAGGTCACCGAGAGCGTGGCAATGGACGACATTGAAACTATCGGTCGGACAATTGCACAGCTCAAGGAGGCGGGCACCCTAATATCAATCGACGACTTCGGGACGGGATATTCCTCCGTTCGCACCCTCAGACACCTGCCATTTGACACATTAAAGATAGACAGGGAGTTCGTATCCGCAGTTGACGAGCAGGGCAACGATTACGCAGTAGTTCGGGCAATAATAGCGATGGCCAATGCTTTGGGGCTATCGATTGTCGCGGAAGGTGTCGAAACGGCCGACCAACAAGACTCCCTAGTCCAGTTGGGGTGTCCCTACGCCCAAGGATTCTTATACTCTCATCCGATTTCTGAAGGGGAACTGGTTTCGATCCTGACCTTCGATAACCTAGATGACCTTGAGCAATCGCCAGGTTTTCTCTAACTTTTTAGCGTTAATTTTGCAACCTTAAGGTAGCTACCTCTTTTGATCCCGGAGAAGCCTAGCTCGGTATAAACACCCTAAACCAGACGTTTACAAATGGAGTGAAGAGCTTCTGCATAAGAGCCGGCAGGAATATGAAGATTACTATCACGATGGGCAGAAAATAGCGCCGCAGTCCGTAATAGCTAGCAAGGTGTCTGTTGGGAATAAATCGCTCCACTACCGCCGAGCCGTCCAATGGAGGTATCGGAATCAGGTTGAATATTGCGAGCATTACGTTGATTATCCCCAGGTAAAACAGATACTGATCGAGGGCGCCTCCTCCAATAGTTGCGTTGGTGGCAACCCCCAAAAAACTTGCGGCACTAAGTTCGTGGAGAAGTCGCTCTCGCAGAACCAACCCCACAATTGACGCAATCGCCAAGTTGGTGGCTGGGCCAGCAAGCGAAACCCAAACAGCCTGATTTCTCGGCTTCCTCAGTGCGGACACGTTGACTGGCACGGGCTTGGCGTATCCAATGGGAGATACACCACTAAGGATCAGGATCGCTGGAAGAATGATTGATCCCAATGGATCAATGTGGGCGATCGGATTCAAGGTAAGTCGACCAGAACGTTTTGCGGTGGTGTCGCCAAAAAGCAGCGCAACATACCCATGACTTACTTCGTGAAGTATCACCGACGGCACAATCGCGAGCAGGATCAATCCGGTATCAAGGGTGATTATATGACGAAGAAATGCGGCTACGACAATGAATGCACCGATGAAAAATATCGCGTACTTTTTGAAATACCCCCCCACTACCTGCGAGACCTTTGGGCGACGCATGTTATGCAGAGTTTTGCCGTCGGAATCGCCTCCAGCCTCGCAGCCGATATTGGTAGTCCGCAGCTGTCACAGATCCCATAGCGATTCGAATCTATCTTCGAAAGCGCTACCTCCACGTCCGAAAGAGCCTCTCTCAACTGTGCGACCAGTGTCTCTGCTTCACCCCTCTCGGCAGTAACTTGACTGGAGTCTGCGAAATTATCGTCATACTCAAGGCCAGAGCCTCCATAACCCATCTCCTCGAGCTTTTGCTGGAGACTGACTTTCTCCTCCTCTAAAGCTTTCCGAGCCCCGGCGAGGTCGATAACTTCTGGGACCTCTTGACTTATCTCTGTTTTCTTAGACGACATAGTTAACTAAGTTAGCCAGATTTTTACTCCAAAACCTGCGAGCGAGGATGAAACTGTCTGTGAATTGCTATCATCTTGGTCATCGACACTTTGGTATATATCTGAGTAGTGGATAAATCAGCGTGACCGAGCAGCTCTTGAACCACCCTTAGATCGGCCCCATGGTCCACCATATGGGTAGCGCAACTGTGACGCAAGGTGTGGGGAGTAAACACCGAACCTAGTCCCACTGCACTAGCCCTGCCCTTTAGAGTTAGCCAAGCTCCTTGTCTGGTGAGTTGTGTACCTGTTCTATTGAGAAACAGGGCTCCACTATCGGCCTTGCCCGCCAACAGCGACCTTCGCCCTTGCAAGATATACCGTTCGGTAGCCGAAAGAGCCTCAATGGAAATAGGAACGAATCTCTGCTTACTTCCTTTACCGGTAACCAGCAGTAGGTTTGGATGGTCTAGGAAGGCATCTGTCCGCAAGGAACAGAGCTCGGACACTCGAAGTCCAGATCCATAAAGTAGCTCCAGCATCGACCTGTCTCGAAGAGCCAAAGGTGAGCCATCTGAAACCGATTCTAAAAGCTCCATCACCTCCCGTTCAGAAAGTGCTTTTGGAAGCCTGGAAGAGGTCCTCGGCGGCTTGACAAGGTAAACCGGGTCAACTGACATGCGACCCGTTCTGACAAGGAACCTAAATAGCCCTCGTAGCGCGGAAAGTGCTCTACGAGCACTGTAGGGATCGTGATCCTTTAATAGGTACTGCAGGTATTCGTCGATAATTTGGCGGCTAACTGAGCCGTATTCGAGTCCACGAGAATCTAGGTAGGTTTCAAAGATCAAGAAATCTGACTCGTAGGACTTCAGCGTGGCGACCGATCTACCTTTACGAACTGATAGATCGGCCAAAAAGAGCGAGGCGAACTCGGATAATTCCCGTCGTTTCGTGCCATCTTCTCCAGCTATTTCCACTATCCCAACTCAGTCGGAGCAAATTCGTTCAATCAGATCTTGCTGATCGTGGAGGTAGTCCGATGGTGTAGGCTCAGACGCAATAAAATCCCTCGCCTGAAAGAGCCCAATAATCGTCTTGGCATCTTTGACTGTTCCGTCAGCAAGGTAACTGGCTAACATTTCGAGCCGCAACACAACCACCTTGGATTCAGCCTCCTCGACGCTTTGAGGAACCCTACCCACGTGGCTGAGTCCACGGGCCATAAAAAGATGAGTAAACTCGTCGCAGAAACCAGGTGAATTCATAAAGCCCGCCAGCTCCACAAACTCCTCCGCCTCAAGGCCCAACTCCTCTTTCAGCTCTCTCCTTGCTGTCTCAATCGGAAGCTCTCCGAGGATGTCCCTTTTGCCAGCGCACAACTCCACCAACTCGCCTTGAGCGGCGGCCCTAAACTGCCTTATCGCCACCACCAATCCCTCAGAGGTCACCGGTACGACCACGACCGCTCCAGGATGGTGCACCACTAAGCGTGACACCTTCGATCCCGAGTCAAGTTCGAAGGTGTCGTCAGAAACCGATAGGAAGCCACCGTTCCAAATCTCCCGTTGTGAAATGACTTCCGCCGTCACAAGGGAACCCTTACACTTTGGAACTCGTCGGATTCCGAGCCGGAACCTTCGCTCGTCGACTCCCTGGCCGAATAGGATAGTGCAGCTGCCACCAGCTCTCGAAACAGTGGGTGGGGTCGGTCCGGTCGTGATTTAAACTCTGGGTGAGCTTGAGTCCCTATCCAGTAAGGGTGTCCTGGAAGTTCGATGAATTCGACCAAGGATCCATCGGGTGACAGGCCCGAACAAACCAAGCCCGCATCCTCGAGCCTTTGCTTGTATCTCGGATTGACCTCAAACCTATGGCGGTGCCTCTCCGAAACGATCTCTTCCCCGTAAATCTTTGCCACTTGAGTTCCGGGTGTAAGCCTCGCCACGTATGCCCCAAGTCTCATCGTCCCACCCATGTTGGCAACCGAGCGCTGCTCCTCCATCAGGTCGATAACTGGGTATTGGCTTTCTTCGCTGAACTCCCTAGAGTGAGCTCCTTCTAGGCCGACGACATTACGCGCGACGTCGATAACCATCGTCTGTAGGCCAAGGCAAATACCAAGGCAAGGGAGTCCGCGTTCTCTCGAATAGCTAGCCGCCGCTATCTTCCCTTCGATACCCCTGTTCCCGAACCCACCAGGGATCACTATTGCATCCAAGCCCGCTAGGGAACTCGCCGCTAGCATCGGAGTAATCTGCTCGGCCGATATTAACTCGATGTCCACTTTTGTGTCATAGAAAAGTCCGCCATGTTTGAGCGCCTCCACCACGGACAAGTAGGCATCGGCAAGGTTGATGTATTTACCTATTATCCCGATCTTGACGGCCCGCTTGGGATTAGCGGCCTTTTCGGCCATGGCATTCCAAACTGTAAGGTCCAGTGGATAGTTATCCTTGTTGAACTGGAGAAGTTCCAAAACGTAGTCATCCAGCCCCTCTTCATGAAGGGCTTGAGGAACCCGATAGATGTTGTCTAGATCGACCGCTGACACCACCGCAGCTTCATTGACATCGGCGAGCATTGAGATCTTCTCTTTGAGGCCTTGGGCTAGCGGCTTGTCGGATCGAGTAACGATAACGTCGGGCTGAATACCCCTAGACCGGAGTTCGGTAACAGAATGCTGGGTAGGCTTAGTTTTCTGCTCTCCAGAAGTACCAAGATACGGAATGAGCGTCAGGTGTATATAACACACATTGCTCCTGCCGACATCCTTTCTAAACTGGCGAATCGCCTCCAAGAAAGGGAGGATCTCAATATCGCCGACGGTACCGCCGACTTCGGTAATTACCACATCGACATCATCGGTGGCGATAGCCTTGATACGAGCTTTTATTTCGTCGGTAACGTGGGGTATAACCTGGACGGTCTTGCCGAGGTAGTCACCTTTCCGCTCCCTGGCAATGACTGCCTGGTAAATTGACCCGGTGGTAACCGACGAGGGTCTCCTCAAAGAGACGTCTACGAATCTCTCATAGTGACCCAAGTCGAGGTCGGTCTCAGACCCATCGTCGGTCACGAATACCTCGCCGTGTTCAAAGGGGTTCATAGTGCCAGGATCGACGTTGATATAAGGGTCTAGCTTTTGAAGCACCACCTTCAATCCCCGCTGCTTGAGAAGCCTCCCAAGGGACGAAGCAGTTATTCCTTTGCCTAGCGAGCTGGCCACGCCACCCGTTACAAAAATATGCTTCGCCAAAACCCATCTCCATTCACAAAATTACACAAACCATACCAGCGCGTCGGGATGCTATCTTCTCCCGACATAACTCGACAATTCAAGATGATCAGCTTGCGAATATGACACCACTATGTCGATTTCCTCGTCACTCTCGCCAGTTCCAACAGTTCCGAAGCATGTCGCAGAGCCGCTTCAGAGGCCGACTGACCAGAAAGCATTCTCGCGACCTCGCTTATCCTCTCAGAAGAGACAACGGGGCGAACCGAAGTGTCGGCGCGACCGGATCCCAGTTCCTTTTCCACAACATATTGGAAGTCTGCGAACGCTGCTACCTGAGGAAGGTGAGTGACGACTATTACTTGGCGGTCCTTCGATAATCGAGAAAGAGCCCGGCCAACGTGCAAAGCCGTTTCACCACCGATTCCTGCATCTATTTCGTCGAATACCATCGTAGCAGCGAGACGTGCGGCGACAAGACACACCGACAACATCACTCGTGACATTTCACCACCCGATGCCACCTTTGACAGCAGTTGGAGGGCCATGCCAGGATTTGCGCTAAACATGAAATTAACTGGTGATCCGTCTGGTGCCGGAGAAAGATCGACCCTGAACCTGGCATTAGCAAGCCTGAGTTCACGGAGATACTCCTCCACCTTTAGTGAAACGGCGCTGGCCGATTCGGCACGAGCTGATCTGACCAAAGCCTGTTCTTTGGCCAGTTCTTCCCTAATCTCGGCAAGTCGACTCAGTAACGAATCGCGCGAGGCATCAAAATTATTCAACTCCTCAAACTCTAAAGTCGCCTTTTCATGGTGACCTAGCACCTCAGGAAGAGTAGGACCATACTTTCTTTTGACTTCGTTGATCACTAATAGTCTGCGCCTCAGATAGTCGAGCCTCTCCGGGTCTTCGTCAAGACCATCCAGAAATTCCCCAAGCTCACTCGCTATGTCATCTAGCTCCACCACGACCGAGCGAATCCGATCTACCACCTTCGAAAACGTACCATCCGCTGAAAGCCAATGAAGTGAGCCAGCGATTAGATCCCTGCCAGAGCCAGTTCCTCGATCAGTGCTAATCGCCTCCAATCCCATGGAAGCAGCCCTTCTGATCTCATCAACTCGAGAAAGGATAGCTATCTCTGCTTCAAGCCGATCATCTTCATCTGGCTCAATGGGCAATAGTCGACCAATCTCATCGATCTGGAAACCGAGCAGGTCAAGTCTCTGTAATCGGAGTGACTCAGTTTGGGTAAGTTCATCAAGACGAGCACTCGTTTCCTTTTCAGCAAGAAGGAGCCGCTTTAACTCTCTTGTATCAATTGACCCAAATGAATCGACTAGTTCTTGCTGTATTTGAGCTTTGGAAAGGCTTGTGCTCAAGTTCTGCGAGAAAAGCTCGACCATGTTTTGACACACTTCTGAGATCTCAGCGGCGGAAACAAGCTTGCCATCGATATAAGCCTTGGATCTCCCCGACCTGTTTATCTCCCTACGTAGTACCAATTCGGACTCACCGTCGCTAAACAGACCAGTTACCTCTGCTGACTCCTCGCCTTCTCGGATCATTTCGGGAGTAGCTTTCGAACCCAAAAGAAGCTCGATGGCGCTGACTATCATGGTCTTCCCCGCGCCCGTCTCCCCGGTCAAGGCGATCAAACCACCGGGAAGGTCCATTTCGACCTCACCTATTACCCCAAGATTCATCACCCTCAATACAGAGAGCAACCCCTAAACCCCCATCTCTTTGGAGTCCAAACCGAACTTAACCTTGAGGATCTCATGGAAGCGCCGATTGTCAAATGTAATCAAGTGAGCACTCCTAGTGGCCCTTTTGCAAAGGACGGAATCCCCACTGGAAATAGTTGCGACGTTTTGTCCATCGATCATCACAGAAGCGGGCGGGCCATCACACATCTTCAACTCGATGCTTTCTGTAGGAGCCAATAACATGGATCGATCAAAGAGCATATGAGGCGATATCGGCGTCAAAAGTATCGCCTCCAAGGTCGGCGAAGCTATCGGTCCCCTGGCGGAGAGATTGTATCCCGTTGATCCGGTGGGAGTGGCTACGATCAGCCCATCAGTGTCATAGCGCAAAAAGTGAGTACCCGCTATTTCGACCGAAACCTGAATAACGTGTCCCGAATGCAACCTTTCGACAACCAGTTCATTAAGAGCGGTAGCGTTTCGAATTGGTCTCAGATCGTCATCGTGGCGGCCCCAGGCCGAATGGAGCTCCGGATTGCCAGTGACAGTAACCGACAAAGTCATTCTTCTTTGGATTCGATAATCTCCTCCAAAGTACCTAGCCAACGCCGTGCCAAGATCCTTGGGTTCAATCTCGGTGAGGTAACCCAGCCTACCCAGGTTTACACCAAGTATTGGAAGTTCCCACAGTGATCCAATCTCGACCGCACGTAGCATGGTGCCATCGCCGCCGAGGCTGAGGATTAACTGGCATTGCTCCACTGCGCTTGGATTGTCCTCAAGATAGACGACGCTGTGGCCGAGCGACTCCAGCAGCTTCTTTGAACTCGCGGCTAGTTCTTTGGCCTCACTTCTATTCGGGTGTACAACAAACCCAACTGTGGTCACGGCACAAACCTAGCTTCCACGAGCAAACAACTACCTAATCTTCCTGGCGCCTTACTTCAAGAAATAATTTGGAGCAGCCGACACTTAATTGGCAATTCAATTGAATCACCAACGTGCATCTTATGGCCGATTAGGGACGGCGGCCACAGCCGAATCTACCAGTGCATCGAACGAAAAATGATCTATCGTTTCGACGGTATCGACTGTCGCACAAATGAAGAACTCTTGATTCCCAGCAGCGCCGCGTAGCCTAGAGGGTGTCATCCCTCCAACTCGAAATCCGACCCCTCTAAGCAACTCTGCTGCGTCAAGAAGAACTGAACCCCACAAAGAAGGATCTTTAATTACCCCCTTAGCCCTAGAAGCGTCCCGGTGCCCAACTTCAAATTGGGGTTTTACTAACAGAACTAGATGGCAGTGGCTATTTGGGCGGCAAATCCGATAGAGGTCATCAACAACTGAACGAATAGAAATGAACGAAAGGTCCGCCGTCACCAAGTCGTAACTTTTGGGAACCGGATCAACTGGGACAAATCCCCGAATATCGGTCTGTTCAAGAACTAGGACCCGTTGGTCGCTCCTAAGTCGACTATCGAGTTGGGCTCGTCCCACATCAATTGCGACTACGAGCTCGGCGCCCCTTTGCAGTAGGCAGTCGACAAAGCCGCCCGTTGAGGAACCTATATCCATACAGGTCCACCCAGCCGGGGTCAGCCCAAACTCATCAAGAGCTCCCTCTAGTTTTTCGCCTCCCCTACCCACAAAACGATTCTTCTTCGCCACCGCTAGCTGATCAGATCGAAAAATCCTGCGCGCAGCTTTCTCGGCTGTAGACCCGTTAACTAGGACTTGACCCGATCCGATTAACTCCTGTGCCATGGCACGGCTCAAAGCCAAGCCACGTTCGACCAGAGCCTGGTCAAGCCTGGTTGACCCTTTAGACAATCTGACTTACCGAACCATCTTTGCTATCACTCTCCCCCGCAAGGAGCTATGACGGGTTGGATGTATTATCGGTCTCCGCAGGCGTCGGCGTAGCTGCCGAAGAACTCTCGGCTTCTGTGGCTTTGGGGGCGGCCGCCGGCCTTCTGCGCGCAGCTGGGCGCGGGGCGGCTGACTTTGCGGCGGAATCTTTTTCAGTTGGAGGTTTTGGCGCCGCTGCTCTTGCCGCGGTGGCTCTTGTCGCCGACGCTCTTGCCGAAGTTGTCCTCGTTGCAGCTGGTTTAGCAGTCGTGGCCTTAGGCGAAGTCGTCTTAGATGCAGAATCCTTCGCTGAGTCGGACTTTTCCTTTGCAGTGGCCGAGGCATTAGCCTCTGCTTTTTCGGTTGAATTGTCTCCCGAAGCAGCTTTTTCCTCTTTGGTTGGCTTGTCATCCTTAGTCGGCTTGGCGTCTTTGTCCGCCTTCTGCTTCTTGGAGAACGTACCCATGTACTGGCTCATAAACTTCTCGAATAGCTTTTGAAGCTCATCCGCCCGAACCAGACCAATCGCCTTGGCCTGCCTTTCAACTTCTTTCCTAATCATCTCGGCGAGTGCCTCAGATGACTTTTTGGACTTCTCCAACATCTCCTCGGCAGCAGCGTTGATCCGCTCTCGCTGGACTTCACCCGCATGCTGAAGCTCTTTTACTAATTCCTCAAAGCGAGCCTGGGACAGCTTCGCGGTCGACATCCAGGTATCTGCAAACTTCTGAAAGAGATCTTTTTGTTGCGCCATAACACCAAAGGATAGCCTAAATACGCCGACCTTCGCTAGGACAACCTCCAAAGTCTTATTATCCAATTACGCCATGAAACCAGCGGCCCCGCTCGAAGGTGGTTTTTTGTCCAGCGGGGCTGACTTACCAGCTATCCGATATTGTTCAACAGGCCCAGCAACAACCACTTGTTGTAAATGATTTTTGAACTGCTAGTTAATGCAAAAGAATATTCCTACAAAGAAGCCAAATCGGATATTAAATTCGACTTACACTGGCATAGCCCAGCCAGACCGCAGTAGTTGTCGCTTACCTCCCGACCCACTTCGCCGAACGCTTCTCCAGAAACGCAGACATTCCTTCCTGGGCGTCTTGGCTCTGAGATGCGCCAGCCATTGCCTCAATGGCTAATGAATAGGCGTCCCTTTGACCAAGGTCCATTTGACGATACATCATCGCCTTGCCTACCGCTTTCGAATAGGTTGATCCTCGAGTCGCCCTTTTCAGCAGGGAAATAACCGCTTCTTCCAGCTTATCGTCTTCGACCGCATAATTTATAAGTCCCCATTGCTGGGCCGTTTCTGCATCGATTACGTCGCCGCACATACCCATCTCGAAGGCTCTTTTCCGTCCGACGTTTCTAGCCACCGCCACCAAAGGAGTGTGACAATACCATCCGCCCTTTCCTCCTGGTGTCGCAAATCCAGCCGACTTAGCCGCCACAGCTAAATCACACGAAGCCACTAATTGGCAGCCGGCGGCGGTGGCTAAGGCATGCACCTTGGCGATTGTCGGTTGCGGAATACTCTGCAGGAGGGTCATCATTTCGGTACAGGTTGTCAACAGGGTGCGCATGAAGCTGATATCCGCTCCGGCCATGTCCGCAAAATCATGGCCAGCTGAAAACACTGGGC
>JAKBHQ010000437.1 GCA_021836665.1 Thermoplasmata archaeon | reverse complement strand
GTCGACAATCGCCGCCGATGCATCGACTAATACTCGTAAGTTGACGCCGGCCAGTTTCTCCACCCTTTGAGTAACAGCCCGCAACTCCTTCGCACCGGTTGGTGTTGTTGCGACCGTAAGCTTTGAGCCCGAAGAGGAGATGATTTTCGGAACAGCTATCGCCCCCACCGAGATGAGAATCATCAGAATAATTATTACCCGGTAAGCTCGCGAAGCAAGCCTATGGGAAATCTCCCTCCTGGCCACAAGCAGGGCCGCTGGGGCTGACTGCCACCTAAAATCTTGCTCCGGCGTGTTTGCTAGATAATCGTTGTCCGCGCCGACGATAGGTTTAGCCGCTTTCTTGCGCGACCTCGACCTTCTTCTGATCACTGCGACCGAAAGCGCTAAAACAAATATGACAACTTCTCTTAAATACACGGGCACTTACGTTCTCTCCACTTTTTCGAGCGAGCTAGTCATCTCGACCAAAGAATCTCCTGAAGCAGATTTGGTCGTCACTGCCTGCAGAAAAACCTCTGATAATTTTTTCTTGCGAAATGCGAACTCCCGAACATCTCCATTTGTCAATGCCGCTCGCAAGAGATCCTGTGAGACGTGCGGGTGGAGAAGTCGCACCCTTACGCGTCCATCGTTCTCGATAAAGCCTTCAACCCCCGGGACGTCGGAAATCCAGCTCAGGTCTAAGGATGAAGTTACTAACTCTATTTCGAGGTCATCGCCCTTTGTCAGCTCGTCGACATCGCCGTAGGCGACGAGTGAGCCGTCTTTGATAATCGCCACCTTTTCACATATGGATTCGACCAGGTCTAGTTGATGCGATGAAAAGATTAGGGTTTTGTCTGCCTTGACAATTTCATGCATCACTTCAGCCATGGAGGCAGTAGCAATCGGGTCCAAGCCCGAAAATGGCTCGTCTAGGATTAGCACCTCAGGGTCGTGGATGAGAGCGGAAATAAGCTGAACTCTTTGTTGATTGCCGAGGGACAACGCTTCGATTTTGGAGCTGGCCTGCCCCCCCAATTCGAATCGATCCAACCAGCGCATAGCCTTCGATCTTGCGCCGTCCCGGCTGAGTCCGTGGAGTCGTCCGAAGTAGACGAGCTGGTCTATGACGGTCATTTTCTGGTACAGCCCTCGCTCCTCTGGCATGTAGCCAAAGTGCTTTGAGTCAGCCTTGGTGATCTTTTTCCCACCCAAGCGGACTTCCCCTGAGTCTGATGCCAAAAGCCCGAAGATTACCCTCATGGTCGTAGTTTTGCCAGATCCATTTGGACCCAAAAACCCAAATACTTCGCCTTGAGGAACCTCAAAACTCAGGTCATTGAGTACGCGTTTGACTCCGAATGACCGAGATAAGGAATCTAACACCAGAACCGAATTCACCAGTACCTTCTTGGTCAATCATAGGGAGCCGACTGCCTTATGCTATACGAAAGAAAAACTCAGAAGTGCCATTTAGGACTCGGAAATTCAGTCGGTCAACCGACCAGAATTGGCCGCTGGAAAGTTCGAAGCGGCATAGATGAATTCTTCAATCCTGGCCTTCGGATTATGCTTGACGCGCTGGGTAACCGAGATCATCGAGCTTGCTAAGCAAGGCATCGACACCAACAAGAGGTTCTTCGAAGGTAACGTTAACCGTCTTAGTTTCGACGTCTACGGCGACCTCGGTGATGCCTTCAGCTCCGGATAGACCATTTTCAATCGTCATCTTGCAATGATTGCAGGAGATGTCATCTGCTACTAGTTGTACTGTTTTCAATGTGTTTTCCTGTCCTATCTAATTAATCTATATATTGTCCGTGGTATTGATTTGAGAGATTTTCAGGCGGTGATTTCGTTGATTCTGGGCACTGTATTAGGATTTTCACCGAGGCGGAATCGCTTTAGCCTTAGGGAGTTGAGAACCACCGATACCGACGAGGTCGCCATTGCCAGGGCGGCATAGATCGGTGGAAGAATTCCAAAAGCCGCCAAAGGGACCAGGACGAGGTTGTAACCGAATGCCCACCCGAGGTTCTGCCAGATGATCTTTCTTGTTGCCCTTGAGAGCGCGATTGCATCGGCAATCGCCGACACGTCTCCATGCACTAGGGTTATATCGGCACTGGCCATTGCCATGGCCGTACCGGATCCCACTGCGATTCCTACGTCAGCAACTGCCAGAGCTGGCGCGTCGTTGATCCCATCTCCCACCATTGCAACGACGGCACCTCCTTCTTTCAACCTAGCTATTAAGTCGGCTTTATCTTGAGGTTTTAGATCTCCATAAAATCCGTCCATATTTAGCTTTGTGGCGACGTTACCAGCTACTTCTTTTCGATCACCACTAGCCAGGATTACCTTTGCTCCTAGAGCCTTCAATGTTTTGATCCCAGCATCGGCGTCTGATCTTATCGGATCAGTGATCCCGAATAGCGCTACAACTTCTTTATCAATGGCTAGAGCGACGACGCTCTCGGAAAGGTCAAAGGTTTCCTGGATCGCTCCTCGAGCGAGCGTTACATCTATGTCGTTTTCAATTAGGAACTTAAGGGATCCGATCCTGTATTGGTGATCGAAGTTAGTGGTGTTTGCAAAAACACCTAAGCCAGACTCACTTTTTTGACCAACTAGGTCGACGTCGGTGTAGGTAACTGACAATTCGTCTGCGTA
>JAKBHQ010000071.1 GCA_021836665.1 Thermoplasmata archaeon | reverse complement strand
TGCCCGGCCAATCTCTTTGTGGCCTCCTTCATCGGATCTCCCTCAATGAACATCTTCGAGGGGTCGCTGAGCACAGATGGGACCGAACTCGTCTTGGGTTCGCAGAAGCTGTCGCTTGACCCAATCCATACCCCGAGGAGTCTCGCCCCATATCGCGGTCGCAAGATAGCGGTTGGTTTCAGACCCGAGGGACTATCGATGACACAGGTTTCGGAACCGGGATGCACACTAAAAGCTGACGTCGAAATAATCGAGGCCCTCGGGTCGGAAATCTTGGTCTACTTCAATTTCGACGCCACCCGGGTTCGTGTCGCCGGTGTCGCAAGCGAAGAGGAGCCCGAGAGCGAGGGTTCGCAGACGACCTCGACTTGGGCCTCCGGGCTCGGGGTCGCTAGGATCCCTCCGACCTTTCAACTAACTCAGGGGGATCGGATCGAACTTTCACTAGATCGGAGCAAGCTCCACTTTTTCGACCTAGATACGACACTGGCCATCAGAGACTTGCCCAGCTAGCGGCAAGGTCCGAGTGACGCTTGGCTTCGAAAACTAACCCATGTTTGAAAGAGGATAGCCTTGGCTCCGAAAATTGAAGTCATAGCATCCACGAGGGCGATCCTTGGCGAGTCTCCCTTCTGGGATAGCCATCGGAACTGCCTGTGGTGGGTCGACATTGACGGAGGGCGGCTCCATCGGCTGGACGACGACTATCACGATTCGGTGGTCTTCGAGGCCAACGAGCCGCTCGGAAGTGCAATTGTCAAGGATAACGATACTTTCATCCTTGCCCTCGGCAAGGGACTGATCGAACTAGATAGCTTTAGAAATACCTCGGAGCTAGCGGTCAGCCCGAGTGGGGATCGACTCAACGACGCTAAGTGCGACCCAAGGGGTCGCCTTTACGTTGGCTCTTTGACCTACGATCGGACACCCGGTGCGTGCGCTTTGTACCGCTTCTCCCCATCAGAAGGACTGGTTCCTGTTATAGCGGGCGTAACCCTTTCCAATGGCATGGGGTGGAGTCCAACGGGCGAAGAGATGTACTTTATTGACACGCCAACGAGAACGATAATGGCTTACCACTACGACCTCGAGGAAGGGAGCATAGGTGAGGGGCGGGTGTTGGTCGACTTCGGCGAGGCTCCTGGCAACCCTGACGGCATGGCGGTCGACTCCACCGGTTGCATCTGGGTAGTGATGGCAAAAGCGGGCTTTCTAAGGCGGATAAGTCCTTTGGGAGAGACCCTCGAGGTCATAAAATTGCCGACTAAATTTACGACAAGCTGCTGTTTTGGAGGTAGGGATCTAGATCGACTCTATATCACGAGTGGAACCCTCAAAGCTGGTCGTCCGGATCCAGACGAGCCATTCGCAGGCTCGATCTTTGCCCTCGACCCGGGCGTCAAAGGACTAAAGAGCGAATTCTGGACCGGCATCTGAAAAGCGGGTGGCTTAGTTTTTTAAAAGCCCCTCAATGCCATGTATGCTTCGTACATGTCCCCGATAGCGGCTTTCTCTGTCTCAGAAGCTCGACAACAACTCGCAAAGTTCATTGACCGTGCTCACTTTGAGCACACACCGATTTACCTGGTTCGACGCGGACGCCGCGTGGCAGCCATCATCGACGCCGACGATCTCGACGGCATCCTCGCCTTGGCCGAAGACATGGCAGATATTCGTGCCGCCGAATCGGCCCGAGCCGAGATGCAAACCACTGGCGAGACGCCAATCCCATGGGAACGGGTCAAGGCTGATCTCGGTCTAACTTGAGAGTGGGAAAGCACTCATGCTGGCTGCCGACTTGGCTCACCCCCGAGGTGTACCAGGAACCGTAGATAGCTTCGCAAAGAGCGCTTCACTCCCTGAAATACTAGGGATCACGCCAGTCTTTTTGTAGATTATTAGTCCTGGAAATGATGCGACCTTCGAATATACAGTGTGAAACCAGGGCAACTGTACGGCTTCCTCAAATGACCAAAATGGGTTATGTACCACCCAATAGTCAGGCTTGTAATAGAAAAGCCAGTTGTAGAAATTCGCTTGCTCCGTCCACTTTGCTGTCCGGTTGCTGAGGAGCCCCAAATAGTCAATCATCTGACGGTGGGAGTAGTACCCGATATAACCTATCTCCGTTGCAGCGACCGTGGCCTTTGCCGGCGTATTGATTTTTAGCCATTGAGCGGCCGCTTCATAGCTTGTTTGGCGGGTGTATAACATTGTCGGGGCTCCCCTGCCCAAGGTTGCGGACGAAAAGACCATGTAGCTGAAAACCACCATGACAGCTGCCGCTGCAAGGGCATTTAGGGGACCCTTCCTAAAATGTTTGAATGCCCAGCCAACAATAATTCCGACAAGTGCGCTTACGGCTACCAGCTGCGGCCCAAAGTACCAGTGGTAGAAGGGAACAACTAGTAGATTGCCATAGGCGATGAGCTGGAGGATGCCAAATCCAACGATCGTGGTTGTCTGCATGTATCGACTTAACTTTGCTTTTTTGACGACAAAGTATGCCAAGCTCGCCGCCGCAAGAAGAATCAGGGCATAGATTTCCCTATCCCACGGGTAAACATTGACGAAGGCGACCAGGCCCTTATAGTAGATCCATCCGGTACCCCAAAAACTAGACTTTGCCTGCTCTTGTTTGGCTTTTAGGGTAAGCGGTATCAGACTCCCAGTCTGTGATTCGAGCCAAATGATAAAGGGTAGTGAAACTATAAAACAACCGATTGCTAGTGATGAAATAACGCTTAGCGCTGCTCTCGGGTTAGGAAAGGCTCGTTTTGCATAGAGTCGTATAAACCGTGATCTTCCACGGCCCCCATGAGCGGGTGGTTTTGACGCTGTGTACGGTCTTTGGTTTGCGATGCTGATAACTTTGATGACAAGAAACAGGCCGATGAGTATTGCTTCGCCACGGATAAAAACCGCAAGCGCCCAGACAATGCCAGTTCCAACAGCGAGAGCTTTCCTGGGCTTTTCATCTGGAGAAGTTGCATTTCGTGCCACTTTTGCAAATAGACGAATCGTCAGGAGGCACATCAAAATGAAGAGTGAAGTCTCCATCCCCCTGGTTGCGTAAAGGTAATCATTAAGAAGCAGCGCTATTGTTCCTGCAACTGCCGCGGTCCTTGACCACTCCTCTTCAAGAATCGTAAAAAGCAGCACCGCTGCACCAGCAAGCGACAAAGCCATGACAATGTCGAACACCCGCACGGGACTGAAAATCGCCAGAAGCGGAGCAAGAAATACCGCGTAGAGAGGTGATGTTGCTGCATCTCGTGCTGAAGCAGATGGAAAGTTGTAGGTGAAGACCCCGTGGTGCAGAAGATTGTAGCTATAGCGGAGCGTAATAAAGGCATCGTCTGGAACAACGGGGTCAGAAAAATGCAGCTTCGCAATGACGATTGCCAGAGCCACTACCCCTACCACAAAGTAACGGATCCGTCGGCCTTTGTCACTTGATCCTGACTCCCTTGGATCCAGCGTCTTGACTGTTGTCTCCAGCACTAGATTTTAAAAGTGTCTTTAATGGTTACTAAAACGTTTAAGTAGATGTAGCGGTGCGGTTTATGGCTTCTGGCAAAAAATCGGTCATTGCAGGTCACTTGCGAGATGCCCTTCCGATTGGACTGGCGTGGGTACAGAACCCGGAAATATCTTCCCATCGCTTGCCGGTTCTGGCGATCTTGTCTCCGAGCGAAGTAGCGACTGTGTCATCTTGAACGGAAGGGCCATTTTCTGGTCTTCTGGGGACTCTGATAAGTTTTCAAAGTCGCTTTGGATCCCGCTAGAAAGAATACGCAACCCATTGGTAACATCTTTTTTGGAATCCATTATTCTGATGTCACCCACATTAGCCAAATTGTAGGCACCCTTCAAAAAAACCACAACAAAGTCATTCCATGCAAACTGGCCGTCTTGGCTGTCCTGATTAGAGACAAACGACTCAAGTGGGACAATATCATAGCCATTGGCATTAGCCCACCTTGCTAATGCATTGCCGCTATCGGGATAGAATCGCCAGCAATCCACCGGATATCGATGAAATAGTCCGTTTGACGGTACGTTTAAATAGATAAGACCACCAGGGCGAAGTATCCTGACCATCTCAAGAAATGACAGCCAAAAAAACTCCGAGTGTTCAAAACAGGAGCTCGAAACAATACAGTCGACCGAATCTGAATCAAATGGATAGACGTATGGGTCAGTCAATACGACGTCCACCCCGTTACCGCTTGCAAAATCCACGCCTATGTAGTGGTGCTGTGGAGGTGCGACACTGCGCAACGAGCCATTTACATCCTGTGAGCCAATATCAACGATAGTGAGGCCTTCTTGATTAGCCAGGTAGGTTTGAAAAAACAAAGCACCGGTACTTAAAGCGCTCTTATGCATTAAACCTGGCCAACTCCTTACCTAGAATCCGGGCTTCGGGGGGTGTCGGATCTTCATCGTGAAGGACGCCAAACATCTCGAATATATCATACAGATCACAGTCTCAGAAAACTCGAATTGAAAACTTCACCTTTTGGACTCAATCCATGCTTGCTGAATAGGGGCCTACAAGTTACTCGTGGTACTTTTCGCAGCAGCATCTCACCAGACGATTGCCCATTACGCAAGTGCCGATAGGACTTGTCAGCTAAATGACGAATTTCTCCCTTAGGAAATGTTGCTTCACGCTTCCTGAGGCCGAACAATTATTCACTTATAGCAGCTATGGAGCTGGATAAAAAGCACTCGCCACGAACTGGATTTCAATTTGACCACTCGGCATTGCAAAAAAACGACAGTTTAAAACACAAGTCCAGTGACGAGTTCACCCGTTCCTCCTTGGGGTACAAGGAGGATCGTGCCTCAAACCGAATGATGTTGCGGCTTTTGATTCGCCGACTATCCCCACTATCGGCTTCTTTAGTGTCATTGCACCCGTCGAACCGTGGAGCTGGTACCACCGAAGCTGAAGACTCCTCCATCGGCCGCGACTAGCCAGTAGCCCTTTCCATCTGGGGTAGCAATAGCAGCGACTGGGGATTACTCCTCGGGGCTGACATGCAACAGCTGGCCGCGTCCTTAGCTCTCGCCTGTTCTGTCTGTCCCCTACCGTGCCGCTAGTACGTACCGCTGATATCTATAGTTGAATTGACGCTCACCGCTGCACTCTGACAGGCAGGTAGTGTGTATCCTGCGACCGCACCGAAGCAAACCTGATATGTGCCGGAAGGATAGTAGGTCCACAAGCCCTAGTTGTCCGAAGCCACTCCATTTACAGATATGGTGGCATTTAAAGCTGGTTATGTGGTCACTTTCAGTTATTCGCCAGCGATGAATGTTTCATTTACGACTGAGGCTTGTGAAGCTGTCACGGTCACCGGCTGACAGTTGGACGTGGAGAAAGTGTAACCAGGCACATCTGAAAAAAGACTTGATGGCTCCCTGGAGCCACAGCCACCTAGTTGATGTCGTAGCTGCCTGCCGCTACACCATCGATTGTGATCTGAGAGGGAATTGCTGGCGTGGTTATAGCCCGGATGAATCCCGGGGTACCTGAAGGTCCTGGAGCCGATGGATTGGCCGCCTCAAACAAACTGCGCTGTCTCAGCGTTGGCCCGGTCGAGACAACAACTCAAGAACCTTGTGTCCAAAGTAGCCCGAGATGACCAAGTGATCCACGCCATGCGTGCCTCGGCAGCCTCTTTGCACTAGACTCCTCTTGACCCGTCAAGTGACCGGTAACAGAATGATCAAACATGTGTCCACGCTAGGAGCCCATAGGGATGCGTATCACTGCCAGCGACGATCAGCGACGACTTCTTGCCCTGTGTGCCATAAGGTCTGAGGCACCATATGAGGACGGACTCGAGTATCTCTGGAACGGGAATATCAAGGAATCCAGCGCCGCTGCTGCGAAGTCCCTAGAAATTCTGCGGCACGGTCTGCTTCAGCCGAAAGTGCTCTTTCAAAGAGTCGATTCAGAGCTCGAAGCAGCTGAAGGCGTCGCCGCCCAACTTGTCACGGTGCTGGATGACTCGTATCCCGTTAACCTCCGGTTGATTCCAAACTTGCCGCCTTTTCTGTTCATTCGTGGCGAGTTTCGAACTGAGGACAGCCGCTCGATTGCTGTTGTTGGTACCCGAAGTCCTTCAGATGCCGGGAAGCGTCGAGCATGCCGAATGTCTAAGCTCTTGGCTGAACAAGGTGTAACTGTCATTTCAGGCCTGGCCAGGGGGATTGACACAGCCGCACATCGAGCTGCTCTCGGTGCCGGGAGCCGCACCATCGCTGTCCTCGGTACCGGCATAACGAGATGTTATCCTCCAGAGAACCAAGAACTTTCGGAAGAAATCGTGAGCAATGGTTCACTTGTCTCGCAGTTCTGGCCTACGCGCTCGCCAGGTCGAGACACGTTCCCACGCCGTAACGTTGTCACCTCAGGTCTCAGCCAGGGTACGGTCGTCATCGAAGCATCAAGTACTTCTGGGGCAAAAATGCAGGCCAGACTGGCTCTTGAGCATGGGAAGAAGGTCTTTCTACTACGCTCTCTCGTAGAAAGCCAGAAGTGGGCAGAGACCTATGTGAGAGAACGTGGCGCAATACGGGTTGAGAACGTCGAGGAAGTGACCAGACACCTCGCATCACCTGAAATTGTCTATGAGCTGGGTCGGTGCCGCAGGCAGCTCAAGCTAACTTTCATGTGAGACTTCATGACTCGACCGTCGGTATATCCGGTTGGCGATCCAGTAGGATTTCCAGGCTGTAGTAAATGCCCTTATTTCCGGTCTGGTCCACCACAGACATGCCTCGACTGCGCGTCCCATACCATCAATAGCATCGCTAGTGCAGCGTGTGCAGTATGTGGACAAGTTCTGGCCGATGGGGGCTGCCCTAACTGGTTGTGCAGTGATCCGAGTCGGCGAATTTCGCGAATACGCGCCATCGCCTACCACACAGGCCCGCTGCGAGACACGATTATTCAGTACAAATACGGTGGGTTAAAAGACTGGTCTATGATCTTCGGGCGTCTCTTGCTTGCATGGCTTGAAGAGAACGCCCGAGACGACCGACCTGACATCATCGTCGCCAACCCTACGTATCTCGCCCCCAATAGAGCACAAATTCGACATACTGAGTTCGTAATTGAAAGTGCCGAAAGAGAAGACATCCTTAAGACTTGGCCATTTGACATTTCTGAGCCTCGTACGCTCCTTAAGATCCACGATACGCCCCGCACCGCAAGAACGAGCGCTCCCAACAAAAGAGCTATCGCCAGGCAGCTTCGAGAATCACTACGTGCTTGTCCAAATTCACGTTTCAAGGGGCAACATGTCCTCGTGTATGACGATGTTTGTACGACTGGGAGTCAGCTCAATGCAGTTGCAGAGTATCTCATCGACGATGTAGGCGCTAAGCGCGTGGAGGGAATAGTACTGGCGCGTGCTCGATGGGACCCATAGAAATGTCAGATATTGTATCAACGTTCAAGGTCAGTGATCAAAGCCAATTTGTTGATCCATATTTGTGGTAGCGTCAACAAAGGATATTGGATCCCTGCAGAGGTATCCCATAACTTCGGGTCCTTCTTAAGTGATTAATTAATGGCCAATCGGAAGAGGTGCTTGGAGGGCACCGGCAATAGCCTTTCATGGAACCACCGATAAGCAGTAACATGGGCTTTCCCTTGAGACTCGGCCCACTCCGCAAGGACCATAGCAGCACCAGGCCAGACGATTGAGTGTCATCATGCGCTACCGCGACAACAGTTGATAGCCCACTCCGGGAAAACAATCTCTATACGGCCAGGTGGGATTTCGGAAGATCAATTCCGTGTCAGCCCACGGTCGGCCCACACTCCCGTTGCCTTGACACATTGCCAGAAGGCCCGATACTGGATCCCAAACTCTTCATTTACCCAATGAACAATAAATTTGGTACTAGGCCGCGGCTCGTATTGAATTACACGCCTTTACTACTTATCCCAGGTCTAAGCTATAAACAACAAACTTATCGTCACCATAATTCAAAGATCAGAAGCGGAATGACTGAAACAAGAGACGCCAGCGCTAGAAATGGTATCCAACCTGACTCGGACACCTCATGTGAGCTTGGACAGCTGGCTGCGGTAACTTCTGTTCATCAGCACCTTAGACACGAGATTCTGGTAGGCAACCTGCCACAAGGGGCGATTCTTTCCCAAGGCAAGTTAGCCGAAAAGTATGGCGTGAGTAGAACTCCTCTCAGAGAGGCCCTACGGATGCTCCAGGAAGAGGGTCTGGTCTTCGCTGAACCGAATCGAAGGGCTAGGGTTGCATCTTTCAGGCTCGACGACCTAGAAGCGGTTTCCGCCCAGCGCATACTGTTATCCGCATTAGCTACCTACGAAACTGTACCCCACTTGGAGGAGTCCGATCTGGCAAAGATGGAGGAACTGCTCAGCGTGATGCAGGTCGCATCTGAAGATGACGCAAGGGAAGACTGGATGGCCGCCGATGCTAATTTCCACGACATTCATTCGTCTAAATCACCGGTGCTCTTGCTACAAGACCTCCACCGGCTGCAGGACAGAAGCAGCCTCTACCGCTCGATATGGCTTCGAGACAAGCCCCACGTCGCCCTGCAGTCCGAGATCGAGCATCGAATTCTTCTAAAGTCCTGCCAACAGCGTAATTCAGTCGAAGCGATGTACGCCATTGCCAGACACCGAGCGAGGATCGCCATAACTGTGATGACCCACGCTATCCCCGAGCGTGAGCCGACGACAATCAGAACCGCCCTTCGGATCGTCCTGGGAAGGTCTACAAGTTCGGAACTTTAGAATCGCTACTCCTTCGAATCTGGGGAGGTTCGATCTATAGATACTCTTCGAGCAGGTCGGCCTTGGATGCAAAGCTCTTCCAGTCACCGTGAAACCTTACTTCACCCTGGGCGAGGGCGTATATCGAACTGGTGCAAGTCCTTGCGAAGGAGAGGTTCTGCTCGACTATGAGCATCGTCACTCCAGATTTCAAGAGGGCGGCAAACGAAGATGCCAACCTCTCTTGCACCTTCGGTGCCAACCCCTGCGACGGTTCGTCGAGGAGGAGTATCCTGGGCTCTGCCAATAGCGCCCGGGCGATTGCGAGCATCTGTTGTTCGCCGCCGCTCAATGCTCCGGCTTTGAGTTCCCGTCTCCCGTAGACTTCTGGGAAGACCTCGAATACGAAGTCGAGTAGCGCCTTCTCCGGCTTTTTAAAGCCAAAGCACGATCTGCCGAGCAACAAGTTGTCGAAGACGGTAAGTTTGCCGATCACGTGCCTACCTTCGGGCACAAGTACTACTCCCTTGCGCATGTGATCCCTGAGACCCTTGTTATGCAGGTCGATACCGAATGAGCTGTGTCCTCCAGCGGTGGCGGAAAGATGTCCTGAGAGAACGCCAAGTAGCGTCGACTTCCCGGCCCCATTTACGCCGACAACACCGACGGAACTTCCCCGGCTGACCTCCAGCGACACTCCCCTCAACGCCCGCAATACTCCATAGTTGAAGACAACCCCGGTGCATGTGAGTGCCGGTTTATCAGTATCATCCAAATTAGATGGTGGCAGTCCGGATCCGGACTGCACTCCTTCTAATCCGACTGACCCCCCAGAAGCCTTCACCTTCGGTCACTTTCCTTTGGTAATTCCGCCTGCTCGGCGAGGGCTTCATCGCTCGAGTCGGCGAGTGGATTGGCGTCGAAGCCCGAACCGAGATATCGCTCTCGAACGACCTCACTCGAAAGCGCCTCTGAAGGTGATCCGGTAAAAACCACCTTGCCAGCGTCCATCATCACTACGCTCTTTGCCACAGCGGCCACAAGGCCCATGCGGTGTTCAATCAATATCAACGCCACTCCCTGATCCCTAATTGCTGCGAGCATTCGGCATAGCTCTTTTTCTTCGTCATTGCTAAGTCCCGCCGCAGGCTCGTCGAGCAGCATTACCTTCGGAGCAATCGCCCAGGCTCTAGCGAGCTCGACCACCTTCCTCGTTCCAAAGGGAAGGCTCTTTACGTATCGATTAGCGACCGACTGCAGTCCAGCAAAATCCAGTGCTTCCGATGCCAACGCCTTGGCCCGCTTCACCCTTCCCCTACCCAAAAGGTCCTTCCGGCCAAGCGCTCCCAGGATCACGTTGTCTAAGGTCGTCTCCTCGATAAGCAGCCGTGGGGTCTGAAAGGTACGCGCTACCCCAACCGAGGGGAGGTCCTTCGCCGCCAACTCGGTCGTCTTATGGCCAAATATCTCTATCGATCCCTTGTCATGGGGAATCAACCTGGTGATGAGGTTCATCAAAGTAGTCTTGCCTGCGCCATTCTGACCCAAGATTGCCAGGGCGACCCGTTCGGCACGCTCGACTTTCAAGTCGAAACCAGATAGGACGCTGACGCCACCGAAGCTCTTGCACAAGCCGGTAATCTCTAAGACCGGCGATGACGAATCCGAGATCAGCGGGGCGCTCATTGGACCCCCTCCGTTGGCTTTGCTGCGACCATCGAATCGATCGACTTCTCTATCTGTCCCTCATCGAAGCGAATTCCAGCGGTGTCGACACGCCCTTGCAATCGAGTAAAAGAGTCTTCTTGATCCGGACCTCGCTTCTGTCTGAGCTTGAGCAAAGCCTCCATCGTCGGAGAATAGACCCCGGTAACGCCCTGGGGCAGATAGCCCAGGATGACGATTAGCGCTATGCCAAGGATCAGAACCGATAGGCCTGGGAGGTTGGTCGTATACCCGGTGAGGATGCTGTAGACACCAGCGCCAACCAGTGCGCTCCAGGTAAGGCTCTTGCCGCCCACGATCACCGAAGCGAGGATCGCAAGCGATACCGCCAAATTGAAGTCGTCGGGAGCGACAAATGCCGCCGTCTCAGAGAAGAAGAATCCCGCAGCGCTCGCCAAAGCAAAAGACACTACAACAGCCACAAGCCTAAAAGCCTTGACGTTGACGCCGAGGGACATCGCCATCGTCTCATCGGTCTTGACTGCGAGGATCTTTCTCCCCGGGGCGCTCTGTCTAAAAAAACGCACTCCCAAAATCGCAGCCGCGTCTACCCCTAGTATGAGTAACAACATCGAAAGGGAGTTCAGGTGTGCTAGCGGAGCGACTTCGCCATTTACACCTCCGGTCAGTCCATTTAGGTGGTCAAAACCGGTCGAGAGCATCACCTGAAAGGCGAGTGTACCCATCGCCAAAAAGTGTTCCCTCAACCTCAACAGTGGCAAAGCGACAACTAATCCACATAGCGCACCAGCGGCGATCGAAGCGAAGAGCGCAACCAAAGGCGGCACGCCGAAGTGCACCTCTAAATAGATCGAGACGTATGTTCCTAGACCGTATACCGCCGCTTGCGCAAGAGACGCTTGATTGGAAAATCCGAGCAGGAGCTGCAGACCGATAGCCAGCATCAGAAAAATTGCGAAGGTCGTGGCAACGTTTACGCTAAAACCCGTATGCCTCGAGACGGTAACCAGGAAAACTCCGAGCAGCGTCGCAACTACCAGAGAGTCTGCGCCTAACTCTTTTAGCTTTGAACCGAGATTTCGCCTCGGTTGGATTTTTAAGCTATCCATCTGATCGAACCTCACTTGCGATGAAGCATCCAGCGGGAATCGATCGAAGGTTCATCTCTCGAACAAATAGAAAAAAAATAAACCGTTTCATAGCTTCTCCAGTCCTAAGCCCGAGGTCCGACTAGATCGGCCTTATTTCCCGTAAGCCCGTTTGGACGAAGAACCAAGAATCCGAGCAGCACCCCAAAAGTAAGGAGGTGAGCGACGTTAGGGGTGATGTAGACGCCGACTAGGTTCACGACTAGTGCGACGATCAGTCCCCCCGCTAGAGCACCCGCAGGATTCCCGAGTCCTCCGACGACCGCCGCTGCAAAGGCATCAATTCCGTAGGTCAGGTCTGCCGACATCGACACCCCGGTCAGTGGGAGGTAGAGCACCCCAACTATCGCCAAGACTGCAAAGGCAATTATCCAGGCGACCGTGACCATCCCTAGGTCATTTATCCCGTAGTACTTTGCCGAAGCCCGGGCGCTGCCAAGTGCTAGCAACTGACGGCCGACGTTGGTATGGCGCTGCGCCCATCCAAAAAAAACGACGAGGACCAATGCGACAAAAACAAGCAACAAGCCCTGCTGGGGTACGTAGAGTCCATCTACGGTGAAGTGACCAGATAGTAAAGCTGGAACAGTCCTACTATCGCTACCCCACTTCCTTATGGCGAGCTGTTCGATCACCATCCCTATTCCAAAGGTCACCATTACAAGTGTCAGGGGTGAAGCTCCGTGTGATTCGGGCCAGCGCAGTGTCAAGATATAGACCCCAGCGCCGATCATCCCGACGATAACCACCGCAAGAATGTCGTTAATTGCCAAGGAGTTAGTCAGTTGGACTGCGGAGACTAACAGGCCGCCCAGCAACATCACCTGTCCCACAGCGAAGTTGAAAACCTGTGAAACCGTGTAGCCGACGGTAAAGGCGAGCGCCATTAGACCGAGTGCAGTGCCGAGAAAAAGGCTCGAAAAAAGTATGCCCAAAAGTTCGCTCAATAGAGGCCCTCCATAATGATGTGCAGATCCTGATGGGGCCGCCAGGATCTGCACGGAATTAGAACTAATTTACGCCAGGAGCGCTATTTGCCAATGATGAAAGGCTCTGATCCACCGAAAAAGAGTTCGAAGCTGGCGACCACTTATAAACGGTCAGGAGATTAGGTCCAAAGAGACCCGAATGAACCGTAGGCGAATACTGGATGTAAGTACCCGGTCCTCCGGAAAGCGTTGGATACTTTCCTAAAGTCTGGAGTGCGTTGACCAAGTTTAGGCCGCCCTGGCCATGGGTCTTTTGCAGTGCTGTGGCTATTACTCCGAATGCATCTTGGAGTCGGGTCATATTTCCACCGCCTTGAGGAAGTCCCGTCTCGGTCGCAAGGTTAGCCATAAAGGCCGCTTCCTTGGGCACTGCGGAGTCGTAGCTGGTTATG
>JAKBHQ010000355.1 GCA_021836665.1 Thermoplasmata archaeon | reverse complement strand
AGAGACCTGGAGCGTGAATGCAACAAATATTTTGGCGCAAAAGTATTTTCGAGGTAATTTAGGAACTCCGGAGCGTGAGCATTCCCTCAAGCAGGTCGTCGACAGGGTCGTAGATACCATTACTGCATGGGGACTCAAAGATGGCTATTTCGTCGATGATGACGAAGCGGCGACCTTTTCTGACGAGCTGAAGTGCCTGGTTATCAAGCAGAAAGCAGCGTTCAACTCGCCAGTGTGGTTCAACATCGGGGTGAAAGGCGTTCCTGCTCAGGCCTCGGCTTGCTTCATTCTCGCCGTTGATGATTCAATGGACTCGATCCTAAACTGGTATCGCGAAGAGGGCATTATCTTCAAAGGTGGCTCCGGGGCAGGAGTGAACCTATCCAAAATACGTTCCTCTGCTGAGTTTATCAAAGGCGGCGGGACCGCATCGGGACCAGTGAGTTTTATGAGGGGAGCCGACGCATCAGCTGGGACGATAAAGTCGGGCGGCAAGACTAGAAGAGCCGCCAAGATGGTGATTCTCAACGTAGATCACCCTGATGTTGAGGACTTTATCTGGTGTAAGGCCCTTGAAGAGCGCAAAGCAAGAGTTTTACGTGACGCTGGCTTCGACATGGACCTAGACGGCAAAGACAGCTTTTCGATCCAATATCAGAACGCCAATAACTCAGTTCGAATTACCGATGAGTTTATGGAAGCAGTAGAGAAGGACGGTGACTGGGCGCTTAAGTCCGTTTCTACCGGCGAAACGGTTGCCACAAAGAAGGCTCGACAAATCTGGCGCGAGATAGCAGAAGCTTCATGGGAGTGTGCCGATCCTGGACTTCAATTCGATACAACGATTAATCGTTGGCATACAGCTCCCAACACTGGAAGAATAAATGGATCGAACCCCTGCTCTGAGTATATGCATATCGATAACTCTGCTTGTAACCTCGCTAGCTTGAACTTGCTGACCTTCTTGAACGACGACGGGTCGTTTGATATCGACGGCTTTGAGGCGGCGACGAGGGTTGTCTTTACCGCACAAGAGATATTGGTCGGAAACGCCGACTATCCGACCGAGGGGATAGGAGAAAACTCCCGTAGATTTCGCCAGCTGGGGATTGGATACGCAAACCTTGGGGCTTTGTTGATGGCAAAGGGACTTCCGTACGACTCGGCCGAAGGAAGGGCATGGGCCGCTTCAATCACCGCCTTATTGACCGGTGGTTCCTATTCGACCTCAGCCCGGCTAGCCGCCCGGATGGGTCCATTCGCTGGATATTCAGAAAACAGGGCAGCGATGCTAAATGTATTGAAAATGCACAGAGAAGCCGTTTCGAAGATCGACGAGGAGCTAGTTCCGACGGACCTCCTAACAGCGGCCCAGGAAATTTGGGATGAGGCTGTCGAGCAGGGAGAAGCGTTCGGAGTCAGGAACGCCCAGGCAAGCGTGCTTGCCCCTACCGGGACAATCGGTCTACTCATGGACTGTGATACGACTGGAATAGAGCCAGACCTAGGTCTAGTAAAGACCAAGAAATTGGTTGGCGGTGGCACAATGTCGATTGTAAACCAGACGGTTCCCAGGGCGTTGCGGCAGCTCGGATATGGCGAAGGCGAAATAACCGAGATAATTGCTTTTGTCGATAAAAATCGTTCGATCGTCGGTGCGCCTGGCCTAAAGCCTGCACATCTCCCAGTATTCGCCTGTTCTATGGGAGACAATACCATTCACTACCTTGGTCACGTAAGGATGATGGCGGCGGTCCAGCCGTTCATTTCCGGTGCTATCTCGAAGACGGTCAATATGCCGGAAGAAGCGACCGTGGAAGAGATTGAGAAGCTTCATTTCGATGCTTGGAAGATGGGCATTAAGGCGGTCGCTATCTACCGAGATAACTGCAAGGTGGCCCAACCGCTTTCGACGACTAAATCTGCAGTTGGTCAATCTTTGACAGATCAGGAGCTTGCCAAAAAAGTAGCTGAACTCGAAAAGGCGCTCAAGACCCAAACCGTGGTCGTAAAAAAGCCGTTGCGTGAGAGGCTGCCAAGGCGCAGGCGATCGGCAACCTTTGCATTTAGGGTCGCTGACTGCGAGGGTTATGTAACTGTCGGCGAATACGATGACGGCAGGCCAGGTGAGGTATTCATGAAGGTTTCCAAGCAAGGTTCCACCTTGGCTGGAATCATGGATGCGTTTTCAATATCCGTTAGCCTCGGCCTCCAACACGGAGTTCCCCTATCAACGTTCGTGCGCAAGTACACAAATATGCGATTTGAGCCGGCTGGTATGACCGACGATCCAGACATTAGAATCGCGGCGTCTCTTGTGGACTACATTTTCCGCAGGTTGGCGGTTGATTATATGCCATTAGATGAGCGCCTAGAACTTGGAATACAGACGGTCCCGGAGAGGACTCAGCCTTTACTCTTTCAAGATGATCCGACAGTACTAGTTGATTCCTCGATGTCTGACTACTCTCATGAATCGCATGAGAATGTTTCTGGTTTGAACTTACTGTCTCGGGAGGCAGCAAAGGACTCCCCATACTGCTATCAGTGCGGAAATGCCATGCAGAGAGCTGGTTCTTGTTTTGTATGTACTAGCTGTGGAACTACCAGCGGGTGTAGCTAATAGTGTCGTAACGGTTAGCTCAGGCTGGCCACCTGCCTT
>JAKBHQ010000274.1 GCA_021836665.1 Thermoplasmata archaeon | reverse complement strand
CGCTCAATTAGCCAAAAAAAAATTCAAGACCTGCTCGCGCAAGAAGCTCCAAGTCAGATCGACCCCGCTGTATTACCAGATGACCCAGCGGTCATCTTCTACACGTCGGGAACAACTGGCAAACCTAAAGGGGCTATAGGAACTCACAGAAACCTCGCCACCAACCTCATGAACGCTTTCTTCATCACAACCAGGTCAACAATGCTGGTCAAGGAGAGGGGCACCATACCCGCACCAGAGAACGAAGATCCCGTGGAGTCAACCTATCTGCTCTCAGTTCCACTATTTCACGCCACCGGATGCTTTGCGACGATGATTCCAAACCTAGTCGCTGGCAACAAGATTATTTTGATGAGGCGCTGGAACCCGGAAGACGCCTTGGCGCTAATTGAAAAAGAAAGTGTAACTTTTTTCGGCGGCGTGCCAACGATGGTGTGGCAAGTACTAAATTCACCGGACTTTCCAAGGCGCGACACGTCGTCGATCCGAAATATCAGCTATGGCGGAGCCCCAGCTCCTCCGGAATTGGTTAGGAGGATCAAGGAGCATTTCCCAACGGGTCTACCTTCAAATGGTTACGGCTTGACCGAAACATCTGCGATAGCTGCGATGAACGTCGGTGACGACTACGTTCGTAAACCAGACTCCGTAGGTCCCCCAGTACCCGTCTGTGAAGTGCGCATAGTTGGATCGGACGGAGTGGATCAGGGTATCAATACTCCGGGGGAACTGTGGATCAAGGGTCCAAACGTCATACCTGGCTATTGGAATAATGAAGCCGCTACAGCTGCGAGTTTCAGCGATGGCTGGCTCCATAGTGGAGACATGGCTTTCGTCGACGAAGAGGGTTACCTCCACATCGTCGATCGGACAAAAGACATGCTGATCAGAGGGGGTGAGAATGTATATTCTTCTGAGGTAGAAGGCGCAATTTACGAACTTCCGTCCGTAGCCGATGTTGCGGTGGTCGGAATACCTGATCTTGTACTCGGGGAGGAGGTCTGCGCAATAATTCAACCTAGACCGGGTCACTCAATCTCTGAGCAGGAAGTTAGGGACCATGTTGCGAGCCGACTGGCACACTTCAAAGTACCTAAGTACGTCTACTTTAGAGAGGACTCATTACCCCGAAACGCCGCCGGGAAGCTACTTAAAAGACAGCTAAAAAACGAAATCATCGACTCTGAGTCTAAATAGTCCATGGTTTCGGCGCTTCAACCCATGGGATTCGCTAGTCGCTAAGAGCCTTGCTAAGCAAGTTACTAGGCGTCGTTCAATACCTACCGCCAGATGGAAAACAGCCTTATTCGAAAAACAACTCATCGTCGGGACTGAGTTCTCTCTTGTTGTCTATTTGGCTGTTAAGTCCTTAGGCCAAAAAGGCTTTATTGTTCAAGTCATCGACGCTGAAACCTATCAACTTCACATTATGAATTGAATGGACCGCTTTTAACCTGACTACTTTGTCCAGCACTGGTGCGCATACCGGGGTTAACTTTTTCGGGCACTAAAAAACCACCCAATCATCTCCAATCCAGGGGTGAAAACTTAGACATCCTTAAATGGTTGAATTCTCAAAGTCGAATGCGACCTCGTCGAGTTGATGGACACCGCCCCAACTCACTCTCTATAAATTTTCCCTGCAGCTCAAGCTGATGAAAATCAGTGCCGAATTTATTGTCGACTGTTTCTATCAGCAATTACGACTATACGCCGTCTACGGTAAAGTGGGAAGTGTGGATTTACACTCTGAGCCCGATCACAGCAACAGCTCAATCTCCCACCCCGCCAAAGGCGGGTCACTCAAGATCGTCGTTGGACTTAATCTTCTACTGGTAGTCGTGCTGGCTTTTAGCGGCTATCGCTATCATTCTTTGGTGCTGTACTCTGCGGCGGTCCATCAATTCGTCGACAGCGCAGGAGTCGGAATCACCCTGTCTGCATTGATCCTCTCTTTGAGGCCAGCGTCTTCGAGACACAGCTACGGGCTAGCTCGTCTCGAAATTCTAGCTGCGCTCTTCAACGGCGTTATATTGCTTGCGACCACCGCCTGGATCGTTGTCGAAGCGGTACACCGCATTGAATTGCCCACCCGCACCAGCGGAGGAGCAGTGGCCGAGCTTGGCATAGTGGGCGGCGTCATATCCTTGGTCTCGTTCCTCCTGCTGCACGAAAAATCTCCGACATCCCTTGCGATGCGAATCAATGCCCTACACTTTGCCGCAGACTCGTTCGCCTGGGTAGTCACTATCGGTTCCGGCCTTTTAATCATCGCTACAGGAGCAAAGCTGATAGACCCGATTTCATCAATTCTTGTTTCATCATTTGTCCTCTTTGCAACTTGGAAGCTGGTAGCTCAAACGGTAGACGTTTTACTCGAGGCGACTCCGAGGGACGTCGTGCCATCGGAAATAGTCACCGAGATCCTCCGGCAACCCGACATCACCGATGTGCACCACCTGCATATTTGGAGCCTCGGCTCTGAGACGCCCGCTCTGTCGGCGCACATAGTGTTCACTGAATCGATAGATCTTCATGTCGCCCAGGTCAGGGCGGATGCCATAAAAGAGATCTTGGCCGAAAGGTTTCACATCGATCACGCCACTATTGAGATCGAATGTCACCCCTGCGAAGCCCCAACCCATTAGCTGCGCAATTACCATGCG
>JAKBHQ010000210.1 GCA_021836665.1 Thermoplasmata archaeon | reverse complement strand
ATTGGATCTTTCTTCGCCCATCTCCCCGAGCGCTCTGCGCATCGGCACCACCTTTTCAGCGTTGATGTCACTGGCAATTTTTAAATAAGGTTCTGCGATCGAAACGATGGTGCGCCGGTGGTCCTCAGGATCCTCTTTTCGTTCGACGATGCCAAAGTTTGCCAATTGCGTCACCGAAACTGATGCAGTCGCTAAGTTGACCCCTAATCGGTTAGAGATCTCTGAAACGGACATCTCTTTGGCGTTCACGAGATGTATCAGTATCTCGATATGCCTCGGAGCGACACGGGTACCACTCGGTAGCTTGGGACCTGCCCCAGGTGTTGGCCGTAGTCTCCTCGCTAAGTTATGGAGCAGGAGGATTAGCGAGTTAGTACTGTCAGTTTGAACTTGGGAAACAGTCTCGCTTGCGATAATTACGCACCTCCTCAGGTCTCTAGTTTAGAACTGTAACAGTTAATCATGAGTAACTAAGAATCGATTTGGAAAATTCCGGCTCAGCCACAAATATAAGTGCCAAAGTGTTTCGAAGTTGATAGGTCATCCTGGACGGGTAGTTTTAAGTTGACCAGGCGTGCGGGCTAGGAAACGTCGGATCAGTCTTGAAAATGCAGAATCAAGGTGCACATGTCGAAGTCAAGACTTATATCGCTAAAGCCGACCTTTGCCGCAACGGCCAAGGAGGGTTCGTTCTTCTGCTCTATCCTCAGCAATAGCGCAGAGTCTGGGAACTCGTTGCGTAGCTTTGCGGTGAACACACGTAGGCAGTCAGTGGCTACTCCAGAGTTGCGACGCGACGGAACAACTGAGTAGCCAATTTCAATTTCTTTGTTTTTGCCGCGTTTCCAGTAACCGATTCCACCAATTACCTGTTGCGCTTTTTGGTCGAATATTTGGTAATGGCTGAGACAGGGCCACGGAGCATCTCTGCGGTCAATTAGATAGGCTGCTATCTCGACATCGCTATCTTGGGGGTAGTCGGAAGCCCAGTCCGTCAATCTTTCTTTCTTGGCGACGGCCAGGGCCTGATCGAGTCCAAGGGGTTTCAGACCGAGAAGAGCAGAGATCTCAATCAAGGCGTATAACTACAGACATAAAAGTACCAAGCGGGGTAGTTATTGTCCAGTCTGGTGGTCTTCCAAGGTATAGCATCGGTTTCATATGAACTTAAAAGAGCTTACGTCTTCCTGCGCCGCATATCGGACCTTTACCGATCGCGCTGTCTCCGATGAAGAGTTGTATCGGATATTAGATGTGGCTCGGTATGCACCTTCTGGAGGAAATCGGCAGGGGTGGCGGGTTGTGGTCGTCAAAGACCAAGTTATTCGAGAGAAGATTCGCGACTTGTATGTCCTTTCTTGGAGGGAATATATGGCGCACGTAAAGTTGGGCCTAGTGCCATTTGCACCTGTTACGGATCGAAATTGGAGTGGCCCTGCGGTTGACATAAGTGCAGCGAGGTCTATTGAGCATCCATACGCATTCGCTGACGATTTGGATCGTGCTCCGGTCCTCCTCGCCGTCTTCGTTGAGCTCGGCATGCTTGCGGTCCTAGATAACGGGCTCGGACGGCAAAGTATTGTCGGCGGCGCCTCCATCTATCCATTCTGTTATAACATTTTGCTGGCGGCGGTAGAGATTGGGTTGGGGGGAGTTATGACTACCGCTCTGTGCCGAGAAGAGCCAGCGGTAATGTCCTTGCTCGGAGTCGATCCTAACTTTGCCCTGGCAGCTCTTTTGGTGATAGGTGAGCCAGCAAAAAAGATTTCCAAGCTTACCCGGAGATCGGTCGCGGACTTTTCAAGAATCGATGCTTTTGATGGTGAGCGCTTTGGCGAATCGCTAACCACCCAAAGTAGCGAGGAAGGCCCCGTAAAAGACGATTAATAAGATTCCTTCCAGTCGACTTAGGCGTTTGCCGGTGAGAAGAAAGACCCAAAGTAGACAAACTGAAATTGCCATAACAGCAGCGGAGGCGAGCTCAATTCGAGGGGTTGCAAGCGGACGGATAGACAGTGTCAGCCCGGCGGCCAAGGTGCAAGTCAGGTATGAGGCCCCCAACACGTTTCCGACTACTAACGCCGCAGCGCCTTTCCTTGCCGCCTGTATTGCAGTAGCAATTTCAGGGAGGGAGGCGCCGAGGGCCAGGATTACTCCCCCTACGAAGCCGCCAGATATGCCCATGCGGCCAGCCAGGGACAGTGCCCCCATCAGAAAACCTTCCGCTGCCACAAGGGTAAGCACCAGAGCGACTATTCCGACTATCAGTTCCTTGCTTGGGGATGGTTTCTTTTTTTCGCTTGGGAGTTCATCTGGAATTATGATCTCGGGCTTTGCGTGCTGAGCGGCATGGATTCTATGCTCTTCGGCACCCTTTAATACAAAGATGGTAAATGCTACGAACATTAGAATAAGTAGCGGTCCGTAGAAACGCTGACCGCCTAGCGCTACTACGACCAAAAGGGCTAATGCTCCGGTGACCGCTGCGGCACCCTCCCTTTTTATGGTGGCAAGTGGAATCAGCGGAGTGGCTGCGAGGGCTGAAATAGCAGAGACTATCGTCACGTTGATAGTGGTAGATCCGACGACTTGCGATAGTGCAATATCGGGGTGTCCGGAGAAGGACGCCAATACCGACGTAGCGATTTCAGGGAGCGAGGAAGAGAAACCCACA
>JAKBHQ010000100.1 GCA_021836665.1 Thermoplasmata archaeon | reverse complement strand
CATCCAGGGCGAATCTATGGCTTTTAAAATCGTTTTTCGGTCTTACCGGGTTTCACGGACGCGCCAATACGACGGACTACCCAAAAGTGAGGCAGAGGATATTGCTTCGTCATCCGGTCGGCGGATCACCACTCGATGCTGAAACCGATGCTGGCTTATAATTAGCCAAGCGATCACGTCGGCGAGGTTGCCTCTTTCGCTTCAACTGCCCCGCTTCATTTTCGGACCCAGCATTAGCGAGGAATGTGCGAATCTTGCGGATATTGGCTGAGACTACGAGCACGGTGGTGAGGAGATACTGGGCGGTATAGCCACGAATTCTCCGCCTGCCCGGCTGATCAAGAGCCTCGTAGTTGGAATCTTTGACGTAGCCGTTAAATCCTTCGATGGTGTTTCTTGCCGTCGAATACATCGCCTGCCACTCTGCGCTGCCGTAATGGAAATCTTGAGCGTACTTTGCACCTGCACTAGGCGGAAAAGATACCGATGACCGATTTTTACAGATCCGATCAAGATGTGATGGCTTAACTGGTATGCGAGTGCGACCCGATGAATCGCCTGTCGAGTTTTTCAGTGGGCAAACGACGGTGGCAGACGGCCCAGAAGCGGGGCAGCGCATCGGAACGTGTCCGTCAGTATCTGGGCTCTCCTTGGGACGGAGGAGATAACTGCGACGTTGGCCAATTCTCTGCTTCCAGGTCGCTTCATCTATTGACTTATTTACTCGAAAGTCAACTGTGGCGTCAATGAGCGCTTGAGGCATTGCTGGACAGTACCAGGCACCCTCGACTTGAATAGCTCCCGCATGGGATTCACTTATACCAAGTTGGTCGTTTCTGTAGTCGAATGCGAGGTCGTAGCCTAGGGATCGGAGGGGGCTCAGAAACTAAAAGGAATGATCGGTCTATGACCTTGCAGACCGATAGGCGAGATACAAAGAGCTTACCACATGTGGTAAGCTCTGGATCATGGGACCCTCGGATAAACCAACACGGACGAGAACTGCTGCTGGGTATCTACTGCAACAAGCGCTTAGACGCTCAGGGATGACGGCGCGCGAGGCCGCCCTGCGTTCAGGAATCAGCGAGGGCAGGATAAGCGACTACATTAGCGGACGGCACGACCCGAGCGTAGGCCAATTATTTAGGGTAATGCGAGCGATGAACTGCACAATAGAGGTAGTTCGCGTGGAGCCAGCATATGATGACAATGGTTTGGAACTGGAGCGCCTGCTCGATCTGGCCGACGCAATCTCCGTGGGAGCAGCAGAGAGGAAGTTCGACGACAGACTTCCGAGTTTTCTAGAGCTGGTGCGTGGTGTCGACACCCAATAAGAGACCGTCGCTGGTAGGACTGGTCATCGCCTTGAACGATAGCCTAAGTGAAGCGGGGGTGGGGCACGGTTTCGGCGGGGCGCTTGCGCTGGCGTATTACACCTCTCAGCCGCGAACCACAAGCGACATTGACATAAACATCGCTTCGTCCATCGAGATGGTCGAAGAGGTCTTCAAAGTATTACCACACGCCATCTCGTGGGACACGGCTTCAATTGCTCAGTGCAGGAGGGACGGACAAATCAGATTGTGGTGCGGGCAGCCACAAAAGGGAATACCCGTTGACCTCTTTTTCCCACAACACGAGTTTCATGAATCCGTAGCGGCAGCGGTGTCGATGCATCCTTTTGGTACTGAGGAGTATCTGATTCCAATAATTTCCGCCGCACATCTGGCGGTATTCAAAGCCTTGTTTAACCGTCCCAAAGACTGGGTGGACATAAGTGAGATGCTGCTAGCGGGCAGCGTCGATGTTCTAGAGGTCGATCTTTGGCTAGAGAGGCTTTTGGGAACACGCGATGAAGTCCTGCAACGATTCCGGCAATTGGCAGACAACGGTGCAGTAAAGGAACGGAATGTCAGAATACACCCAAAGGTAGATCCAATAATCCCCTGGCAGTCCTTGCATAGGGGCACTGGGCTAAGCTAGCTCCCTTTGCCCTGACCCTACGGCGAGTTTCATGTTCACATTGGTTTAAGCCGGTCCATCCACCCACCCATTCCGGTTTCATCCTGAGTTGGTGCGAGGTCATGTTCTTGGTGATCTTCCCGGACGAGCAGTTGCACACCGGATCACCACTCGATACTGAAACCGATGCAGGCTTAAAATTAGCCAAGCGATCACATCGGCGTGGTTGCCTCTTCCACTTCAACTGCCCCGCTTCAACTTCGGACCCAACATTAGCGAGGAAATCGCGAATGTTGCTGATAATGGCTGAGACGAGCACGGCGCGGTGAGAAGATACTGGGCGGTATAGCCACGAACTCTCCTCCTGTCCAGCTGACCAAGAGCCTCGTGGTTGGAATCCTTGACGTAGCCGTTAAATCCTTCGATGGTGTTTCTTACCGTCGAATACATCGTCTGCCACTCAGCGCCGCCGCAATGGAAATCTTGAGCGTACTTGGCTCGTCACCAAAATTGGAGAGCTAACCGCCGATCTTGAGGAAAACTTCAGCCGCATGGCAGATCCTGGTGACATCGTATCACCTGTCTTGATTCATGATCGATGATGAATGTGCTGGCTTCTGTAGACCTGATAGAATCGATACCGTGTTCGCATCAATGTCGCTTCGATTAACCATCAAGAATGCCAAGGCCTTGGCATTCTTTGGTACGTCTTGCCTCGAATCGACA
>JAKBHQ010000412.1 GCA_021836665.1 Thermoplasmata archaeon | reverse complement strand
GGTCGCCAAGGAGTCGAACCTCCCGGTGCTAGGGTCCAGGAGTTCGGGATCGAAAAACTCTGACGGAGGGAGCATCTCTTCGGATCCCCGATGGTGATCGATGGTAATAAAGGGTCTCTCAAGTATCCGGGCCGCTTCGCCTAGGTATAAAGCTGAGAGTCCGCAGTAGCTACCTATCTCGACGATCGGTCCCGATACCTTTTTCCCGACCCTCAAGGTGTGGTCGAACAGCGCCAGACCTTCGGGTTCGGGCATGAAGCCTTTGGTTTTAGCGGCGAGTTCCTTTAGTCGCTCCGGAAACTCTGTCATCTGTGACCTCGATTGTTACTGCCGGATAATACCCGTCTGCTCGCCATGCCTTGGCAAGCAGACGGTTTCAATGCCGTTGAGGTGACTGCTACCTCGAAAATGTGATTGAGTATTTTGACTCAACCTTTTGCGGTTAGAACCGCTATTTCAGGTATTGTGCCATGCGGCCTGAGTAGTTCTGCCTAAAACGAAGGCCCACCTCTAGCTTCTCAAGCCCCTGGTCGACGGTTTTTTGACCGGTTGACAACTGATGATCCTTGGAAAATTGCCTCACCTCGGGGGCTAGGCGATAGTTCTCTTCGGCGTAGAACGTCGAGAAACTGTCGAGCATCCTCGGCAAGGCATTGGTGGGGAACTTCTCCTTCATCTCTTCGAAGTTCTCCTCCAAAAAGTGCAGGATAATCTCCGAATTGAAGCGATTAGCCATCGCTCTTGCAAGGACGAAGGGTGCGTTTTGGGACCTGATTTCGCCTAGGCACATCGCAGCCAACCTCGAGGCGAGCCTGGCCTGGCTAAATCCGGCCAGTCCGTTCAAAAAGCGCATCTCCTCTTGAGGGGTAGAGGGATGGCGATAGCGATCGAGCATGAAAGCGAACTCAGTCTCGTCTCCGTGGTATGAAACGACCCTGATGACCGAGGAGGCGATGTCCGAGTCGAGGGCAGAATCGCCCGCCATATCCTGTCGAAAAGCGTCAAAGCAATTTTCTTTGACCTCCGGGTCGTCTCCAATTATCCCCATTACGTCTATTGCGATCGAGCGGGAGACTCTGTCCTGAGGAGAGTCGGATTCGCGTGGGCTAAAGCCGAAGGCTTCATAAATTTCGCCGAAGACTTCCCTCGCGAACTTCGCTACGAGTGGTCTCTCTGACTCTTGGGATATCCGATTGATGTTTGCAATCAAACCTTGCAATACTCCAAGGACGTTCGGGTCCCTCTCGGTTGTGATGTTCCGGGCGACCCTTATCGCCTCAGAGAGGTCGAGCATCTCGGCTTGTACTAGTGAAACTGTGTCGGATACAAACTTCAGTCTCTCTAGTGTTTCTTTCGACCCGTAAACACTGGATATCTCTTGGGCTAATTCAGGTTCGTATCGCGACCTAAAAAAGCCAGACCCGTGGACGTTTATCAGCGGAGCCGACGCCGCAGCTTCGATCACCTTTGGCTCGGCACCAAGGAGGATCTTTTCGGTTCCGCCCGAGCTCGTAGTGATCGTCATAGGGATTTGCCAAAGATCTCCCACCGCTCCTTTAGGGTCGGATTCTCTCGAAAGGTACCTGAAGGGTGATTGGGACATCTCTATTTTGGTCCCGATGCGTTTCGCCGATACTACCGGGTGTCCTCCCTGGAAGATCCAGGTATCCATGATCTTTCGAACCGGTTCGCCCGTCGCTTCCTCGAGGGCATCCCAGAGGTCGGTAGTCTCGGCGTTGGCGTAGGCGTGCCTTTTCAAGTAGAGGCGGATACCCTTTTTAAACTGCTCGATCCCTAAGTACTGCTCGATCATCCTTAAGATCGATCCGCCTTTTTCGTAGGTGAGAAGGTCGAACATCCCACCGGCATCCGATGGCGATATCACTGGATACTCGATCGGCCTAGTGGTGGACAAAGAGTCGATTTCCTGGGACATCAAAGTGCCGATTGCGAAGTTCTCCCAAACCTTCCACTCTGGTCTGAAGGCGTCCAAAGCTGCATAGCTCATGTAGGTTGCAAATGCCTCATTGAGCCAAAGGCCGTTCCACCATTTCATAGTGACCAGGTCTCCGAACCACATATGGGCCAGTTCGTGGCAGACGACCTCGGCGACTCGCATCATCTCCTCAACCGATGCAGAGGACGGATCTATAAGGAGGGCGGTCTCTCTAAAGGTAACGGCGCCAAGGTTTTCCATAGCTCCGGCGGCAAAGTCTGGAATTGCTAACAGGTCTAGCTTTGGAGCCGGGTATTCGATTTGGTACCAGTCGGTGAAGAATCTAAGGGCGTGATCAGCTACTTCGTGTGCAAAGGCGCTGAGGTGACCCTTGCCCTTGGGGTGGATGACCCTTATAGGGGTAGCACCCGAATAGGTTACATCCGTCGCCTCTAGGTCTCCAACCACGAAGGCCACGAGGTAGCTAGACATCTTCATCGTGTCCTGGAAAGTAACTATCTTTTTACCCGGCTTATCCGAGGGGACCGAGGACTTCTCGGGATAGTTCGAGACAACCAGCAGTTCGGAGTCTGCCTCGATCGATATCGAAAATATCGCCTTCATTTCGGGTTCGTCGAAGCAAGGAAATGCCCTCCTGGCGTCGGTCGACTCAAACTGAGTGGTGGCTATCGTCTTTTTTTCTCCGTCAGAGTCGGTATAAACCGAATGGTAGAAGCCTGCTAGGCCAGCCCAAA
>JAKBHQ010000361.1 GCA_021836665.1 Thermoplasmata archaeon | reverse complement strand
GGTAGTAATCATCGTCCCCAAGCCACCACCATTTATAAAGGTCGCAAGGGCTGCGGTTCCGACATTCAAAATGATCGCTGTTCGCACTCCAGCCATGATTACCGGGACCGCCAGAGGAAGTTCGACGCCCACCAAGATCTGAATGGGGCGCATTCCAATCCCGCGGGCGGCTTCTAAGATGGATTTATCTAGGCCACTGAGACCAGTTACCGTGTTCCTAAGTACCGGAAGTATTGAGTAAACGATCAAGGCGTATATGGCCGTCCTCGCTCCAACGCCGAGCACGAGCGCTGCGAGAATCATCAGCCCAACCGGAGGTGCTGCCTGTCCCAGGGTCGCTAGTGCTGTGACGATGCTATTGGCTATCGGGGCCTTTCGGCGAGTTAGCAAAATTCCCAGCAGTACCGCAAGCACGGTCACTACCGCAGATGAGATGAGGGTCAGATCTAACTGTTGAAAAAGTTCGGAACGAATTGTTGACCAATAAAGGCTTCGCCGGTCGATGCTGTCGAGCGGTGTTGAGTGCAAATAAAGCATCAGGAGACCGAGAATCAAAATCAGCATCAAAGGACGAAATACGAAGTGGCCGATCCTCCGTACCCTCCGTCCGCTAGACCCAGCCTTAATCGGTTCAAAGCCAGAACTTTCGCCGGCGGCATCAGTCGCTTGAAACAGGTCAATAGACGATGAAAAGATAGTCACTTGTCGGCACCTATATTCGCCGCCGACGTTCCCGCTCCAGCTAAGGGAGCCAGCGATCTCCTGATTCCTTGGATATTGATAATCCCCTGAAAGGCTCCATCGCCGTCCACGACGACAGCGCAGTCATGGGAGCAATACACGATCTGGGTAATAGCATCTCGAAGCGAGGTTGCATCTAGCTCAAGTTTGCAGTCCACTTCGACTTTCGACGACTCTCCCGTCGCGTCGGAGTAGATCCAATAGAGAGGCCTCTTGGCCTCATCGAGGACCAAAACCCGATTCTTTCCTTCTATCTTTGCCGATGACAGCGCCGCAAGTCGTTCGTCTCCTTCCAACCCTTGCGCTAATGTCGGCCACCTATCGAGCGACACATCGCGCAGCCTCACGCAGGACAAAAGCTGCATTAGTCGGCCGGAGCCCAGCATCGACGCAACAAAGGCATCTGCGGGGGCGGATAGAACTTCAGTAGGGGCGCCGACCTGGGCGATCTTCGACTGGGGTCCGAAGATCACCACTCGGTCGGCGAGACGCATGGCTTCAGCCATGTCGTGGGTTACGAAGACAATTGTTTTTCGAATGCTCTGCTGTAACCGCAGAAACTCATCCTGCAACGAGGTCCTGGTAATCGGGTCGACCGCAGCAAAAGGTTCATCCATCAAAAGGATCGGCGGATCGGCGGCCAAAGCCCTCGCAACACCAACTCGTTGTGCCTGCCCACCCGAAAGCTCCCTCGGGTATCGGTCTCTATAGATCGAGGGCTCGAGACCCACCATCGACAAAAGTTCGTCAATGCGCGGTGTCATCCGATCCTTCTTCCATCCCAGAAGACGCGGAACGGCTGCGACGTTATCGGCAATTGTCATATGCGGGAATAGACCAACATTTTGTATCACGTACCCAATGCCCTGGCGAAGACGGTGCGACGGTAGATCGCCAACATCCTGGCCATTTATTATGATCTGCCCACTTGACGGCTCAATAAGCCTATTGATCATCTTCAGCGTCGTGGTCTTGCCGCAACCTGATGGCCCAGTTAACGCGACGAACTCCCCTTCAGAGATCGACAACGTCAAACGATCCACGATGGGTGCACCCGCATCCTTATAATGCTTGGACACATCACGTAGTTCAATCACCGATCGCCTGGGCTGAAGCTCAGTCCCTATGTTCGAAGCCTCTTGTGGTGATAGATCCAAAGCCACCTGCATATCCCCCTACCTTGTCCTTTAGCGAATGCCCGGTGAAACCGTTAGGCGAGAAATCAGCCAAAAAAGGCCGTCCAAAGCTATAGCAATCAAAAGAATCATGATCGTCGCACTAAGTACTTCTGGCACCGCCGACCGCGACCCGACCTCGGCCAGCCCATTAAAGAGAGTCGCACCCAATCCAGGACCTCCCACATATGCGCCGACGGCGGCGACACCGACGACCATCATCGAGGAAAACCGCAAACCGGTGACGATTATCGGCCACGCAAGAGGGACCTCAACCACGAAGAGTCTCCTCGTTCTTGTCATCCCAATACCCGTTGCGGCTTCGAGGATCGCCGGAGATATCGAGTTCAACCCGGTGATCAAATTACGAAGGATCGGCATTACTGCGTAGATCACCAACACAATCAAAGTTGGGACAAAGCCGAGGCCAAAGATCGGAATCATCAGGCCAAACAACGCCAAGGAGGGAAGGGTTAGCGCAGTGCTCGTAATGCTAAGCAGTGGTTCGGCCAACCAAGCACGGCGGTATGCAAGCAGACCAAGCATCGCTGCAACGACAAAAGACACCAGCATCGCTACCACGACAATCAACACGTGTGACAAGGACTCGCTTAGAAGCGTTTGGTAGCCATAGTGCAGGTACTGCAAAAAGCCGCTCAACTTCCCCCCCGGTGTCTCGCTACATGAAACACTGTCTCATGTTTGCTATAGCCATAATCTACACCACGGCTCGACGGAAGTAGTACAGTTTTGGCTGATTTATTTTCAGCTCTTTTTGAATCGAAACC
>JAKBHQ010000155.1 GCA_021836665.1 Thermoplasmata archaeon | reverse complement strand
TGGCTTTTCGGTACGCCCATCCCTCTCCGACATCCGCTACCCCCCTACCAGATCCCTCTCGGCAATGAACGCATAGCGGAGACCCTCGGAAAGGATCGCCGGCAGGAGTGCCAAAGACAAAAAGATCAGCACCAAGGATAGGAGGATCTGCAAGGGAAAGGCAAACATCATCGCGTTGAGCTGGGGCGCTACTTTTACTAATACGCCGAGGACTATCTGGGATAGAAACATTACCGCTAGGACCGGGACCGCAATCTGAAAGGCCGCCCCAAAAAATATCGTCACCCCTTTGACCACCACGTCAAGCCCAAGATTTGGATTGGTGATTGCACTGGTACCCATCGAGCGCACCAGGCCGCCCACCACTATCGTGTCTCCACCCGAGCTGAATAGCAGCGTGACTGCGAGCAACTCGTAGAACTGACCGAAGGCGGTTACCTGATTTAGACCCAGAGGATCCATCGATGGAGGCGGTGAGAAGCCTCCGAATAGGCCTAGTACAGAGCCCGCACTCTGGGCGGTATTGACGAAGACTGTGACCATGAAGCCAAGTAGCGCACCCATCAACGCCTGGATGATCAGTTCAGCTATGAATGCCACCGATGAATCGAGCGGGAGTGCGGTCGAGGAGGCGATATGAACCATCCCAAGGGCCAAGGCGGCTGCGATCCCCGCTTGAACGGTCTTTGGGACCAACGGTGAGGCAAAAGGGAGGGCCATCATCACAAATCCAGTGGAGCGCGCCAAGGCCAAAAGGAAGGCTACAAGTCCGCTCAACTGGAGTTGCATCTAACCTATCTACCTGCGATAAGTGAAGGAATCTGGTTGAAGAGGGAGTATGTAAAGGCCTCTAGCTGCCCTATCATCCAGTTCCCGGATATGAATATTACGATCCCCACCGCAAGCACCTTGGGGAGGAAGGTGAGGGTCATCTCCTGGATCTGGGTAACGGTCTGAAATAGCGAGATCAGTATCCCGACCCCCAATGCCACGATCAGCATCGGCCCCGCCAATTTAATAACGAGGTAAATAGCTTCACCGGCGATTTGCATAATTGATGCGTTGTTCATCTAAAGCTCACTAACAATGAATGTGCTATCAGTGTCCAGCCGTCGACCAGAATGAATAGCAGCAGTTTGAACGGTAAAGAGATAAGGGTCGGTGGCAACATCATCATCCCCAAGGACATCAATGCGCTGGAAACGACGAGGTCGATAATCAGGAATGGGACGTAGATCACGAATCCCATGATGAAGGCCGCACGGAGCTGTGATAGCACGAATGCGGGAATCAGGGCTGAGAGGCTGACGTCCATTGGCTTGGCGGGTTTCTCACCTCCCGCTTGGGTAAAAAGTGCGAGCTCAGAAGTATTGGTCTGCTTGAGCATCCAGGTCTTCAATGGCACCTGACCGGCATCATAAGCCTGAACCGCAGTCATCTGTCCAGCCATGTAGGGCTTGATTGCCACCTTGTCAATTTGAGACAGGGTCGGTGCCATAACGAAAAGTGATATGAACAGCGCCAGGCCGGCGAGCACCTGATTCGAAGGTGCAGCGGATAGACCGAGGGCATTTCTGGTTATCGATAGCACCACGGAGACGCGTACAAAACCGGTCATCATGACCAATAGGCTCGGAGCAACCGAGAGCAAGGTCAGGACGATAATGATGGTAACCGAGGAACTCGGCTTGCTAAATGCTCCAGATAGGTTCAGGTTGATCGTCGGATTCGCCGTCGTGGTACTCCCGCCGATCAGCCCAAGCAAGGCCGACGAAGCATGGCTCGGCAAAAACGAAAACTGACTGTAAGCCAAAAGGGACTCCGGCTCTGGGCCTGCTAATTCTTTAGCAGCCCTCTCAGGCCTGGAAAAAACGACATCCTTGCCGTCGCCAGGTCACGATTCGGAGTGAGGAACTTCCCTTTACCCCACTGGTTGAGAATCAGATCCTCTGGGGAGCTAACCCCAGAAAGATTCATAACCTCAGAGTTATTTTCGGTCGATAAAAGTGGAACTTGAGAGGTGGATTCATCCTGTGCCTTGGAGATCAGGGTAATTCCCGCCGGTCCCTGACCTACAAGCAACCTTTGGCCGTCGAAATTGACTACCAGCAGTTGATGAGACTTGGAGGTCTGCACCTTCGCCTCGATTCGGAGGGGTGCTTGTGGGAGCTTATTTGCAGACTTAGATGGGTTGACAATCTGTCGAGACTTCAATACCCTGGCGATCAAGAGCGCAATCCCAAGCACCAGTGCCAGGCTCACGAAGCTCCTTAGCAGCATGAATAGGGTACCCATCAGTGCTTATCCGTGTGGTTTGATTCGTCTGAATCCTTGCCGACCACTTCGGTGATTCGCACACCAAACTCATCGTCGACCACCACTACTTCCCCCTTGGCCACGAGGGTCCCATTTACCAAGACGTCGACGGGGGCGTTAGCCGGTCTATCGAGCTCTATAACATCTCCGCTGGCTAAGGAGAGGAGAGACTTGACGGTCAGTTTTGCTTTGCCCAACTCGACCCTCACCTCCATCTCGACGTTGGAGAGCACTGAGAGTGTGTTCTTGGTCAACTCCTCGGGCGAAAGCGCACCTACGCCACCTATTGAATCGGTCATATCACTCAACTTCTATCCCCTCGACTACAAGGCAAGCCAGCCTTCTACCGACTTGCGTTGGCTGAACTTTAGAGACCTTCACCGGTCCAC
>JAKBHQ010000097.1 GCA_021836665.1 Thermoplasmata archaeon | reverse complement strand
ACGACTCAGACGGGGCCGAATGATGATGGTAAGTGCGCTTTCAGAGGCGTCAGATAGGAGGGAGGCCAGCAAAGGCGTCCCCCTCAGTTGCTGGCAAGCTAGAAGCATGGTCTCGGACTATATCGATGGAGATCTCAGCGGTGGCAAGCGGGTCGACCTCGAAGGGCACCTACGTCTCTGCCCGACGTGCCCGCCACTTTATGCGTCACTGGTAGGTGTGAAGGCATCGCTCTCTAATTTGCGAGACCCAGATTCGGTTATCCCGCCCGACGTAATAGTGAGAATCAGACATGGCGTTCATCGGGTGGCGAATGGCTTGAGGTGACCTGATTTTGCTCGGTGTATTCTTATCGAATTCACAATTCTTCCGGATCGGTTCTGAAAAGGATCGCCGGGTTCAAAAAGTGGACCTGGTAGCATATGCAGATTCTTTTAAATTGTGGTATTTCGGTATTTATTTAACCCATCCTCGCTGCCTCTTTACGCTGCGTTAACATTTCGGCAAAGGGTGCGAAACATTGACCGACAAGACTTGTTTTTGGTGGGATGCCGTATCGGTTTTCCTGCATTCTCAAGACGGGTGCGGTTTCTGGATGGAACCGAGTTAACGAAAAAGGCACAGTGATGAGTTACCAGGCGGAGTACATCTGGATCGACGGCACAAAGCCGACGCCGATAATGCGCAATAAGACCAAGATTATCAAAGACGGCGAAGAGCCCGGCATTTGGGGATTTGACGGTTCGAGTACTAATCAGGCTCCCGGGAGCAACTCGGACTGCGTGCTAAGACCGGTTTATTCATGCCCGGACCCAATTCGAGGCGGAGCAAATGTCCTTGTGCTATGTGAGGTTTTGCTGACTGACTTCACCCCTCACCCCACGAATACTCGGGCGGCCTGCGTGGCCGTAGCGGAGAAGTATTCGGCCCAGGAACCGATGTTCGGAATCGAACAGGAGTACACCTTCTACCAGAATGGTCGGCCATTGGGTTGGCCCGAGACTGGATACCCGGCCCCGCAAGGCCCTTACTACTGTGGTACCGGCGGTGAGAAGATGGTGGGACGTGAGATCGTCGAGGCTCACACCCAAGCGTGTATGGACGCTGGGATCTCCATTGAGGGCACAAACGCAGAAGTGATGATGGCCCAGTGGGAGTTTCAGATTGGAATTCTTCCACCACCGGCTATTGGTGACCAGCTTTGGATGGCGAGATGGCTGTTGATGAGGGTCGCCGAAGACTACGGGGTCGTTGTCAACTGGGATGCCAAGCCAATGCCTGGTGACTGGAACGGTGCTGGGGCACATACCAACTTTTCCACCAAGGCGATGCGCGAGGGTTATGACGCGATAATCGCTGGATGTGAAGCGCTCGGCAAAGAGGTAGAGAAGCACATAAGTAACTACGGTGAAGGTATCGAGAAGAGGTTGACCGGAGCCCACGAGACCGCACGCTACGACGTCTTCAGTTACGGGGCTTCCGACCGTGGAGCATCGATCAGAATTCCATGGGCGGTTGAAAAGGCGAAGAAGGGTTGGATCGAGGATCGCCGCCCCAATGCCAACTGCGATCCGTATGTAGTTTCACGCTTGATAGTTGAAACGGTCTGCGAAGACGCAGTTGGTCGTTAATTCAGTCCAGTTTTTGATACTACTAACAAGTCGCTAGTTGCAATAGAGAGTGTTATGCCGAAGGGGCCAGATATTTGGCCCCTTCGGTTTTTCTGGTGAGATCAGCTTGAGGGGTGGTTTCAAGCTGACAGGCCATCACTCACAGATCTGGGAGATTAATCTGGCGAGACCGATCGGCAAATTGCACATACTCGCTCCGCACTGGATGTGATGGCCAAACTGGTAACCGATCACCCGGTTCCCTCGGTCGGTGATTCAAGGTTGATAGCTGTTTCAGTTCGAAACCTTGAAGCTGAAGAGCGCCCGATTACCTTTGGACTACCTTTGGACGCCTTGATGGAGTGACTTAGGATGTCTCCGTGATCACGACTCTGGTGGATAGCTGTGGTTAATCTAATTCTTTATTGATTCGTCGGAGGTGAAAAACGAGCGACCCCCAGACCTTTTGGCGATGTACATCAGCTGATCTGCTTGTCGAAGAAGGTTGTCTGGGTCGGTGTCATCGTTTTGATAGTAGGCAACCCCAATCGAAGCGGATACCTTGAAGGAGGTTTTTGAGTCACTGAGCAAGAACGGCTCCTCGATACGGGCTATCAGCCGATTCAGGATCTCCTTGCATTCCGATTTGTCGCTAAGACCCGGCAGTAGGCAAACAAACTCGTCGCCCCCGATCCTCGCAATGGTGTCAACTTCCCTCAGTTCATTCGTGAGTCTTTTTGAAAGCTCGATTAAGAGCCGGTCGCCCTCTGCGTGACCATATAGGTCATTGATCGGCTTGAAGTTGTCCAAGTCCATGTATGCGAGGGCCAATACGCTCCCGGCTCGTCGGGCCTCGGCCATCCGAGAGCTGATCATCTCTACGAGCAGGCTCCGATTGGCTAAGCCGGTGAGGATGTCATGGAAGGCCATCTCGGAGAGTTGTTTTTGGTATTGGACCATTTCGGTAATGTCTGAGAAGATACCCGCATAATGGTCTATTTCTCCGTAGGTGTTTCGGATCGTAGTGATATGCATCAATGCGGGAAATTCAGATCCATCCTTACGTCGGTTCCAGATAGTTCCGCTCCAGCGGGATGTGTCCTTGAGTGAATCGTACATTTCTTTGAAGAAGTTTTGGTCGTGGATATCGGAGCCCACAAATCCGGCATTTTTGCCGATCGCTTCACTCCTCGAGTAGCCGGTTATCCGCGTGAAGCCCCCGTTGACCTCCAGGATCGTCGAGTGTTTGTCGGCAATTACGATCGCCTCACTCGAATTCTCGAATACAGCCGCCGCCCGTTGAAGTACTTTCAGGTTCTTATCTTCGTCGGTGATGTCGTTTCCGACAACTACTACGAACTTTACTTGGTTGTCGCTCCCTTTTATGAAGGAACTCCGCCATTCGAAGAGATGGGTAGAACCGTCTCGATGGACCCAAGGAGCGAAAGTGCGGTCCGCCCTACCGGCCTCGATAGCTTCTTTGAACCACTTCACTGCGGTCGGGCGGGATTTTGATGGGAAGAAGTTGAGGTGATAATACGGGCGATTCCTCATATCTTCAAACTTGACCCCAGTGAACTCTTCTAGGGCTACGTTGCACTGAATTATGCAGCACTCGGCGTCGAAGACCACCACAATTCCAGGGATCGACTCGATGATCTGCGAAACAAAGGCTTCCTGCCTTGAAATGCTCGCGGTCGCTTCGAAGCGCTCGGTGATGTCGACACCGGTGCAGATGTATGCGTTAAGTGCCCCGAGGTTGTCAAAGTTAGGTATGACGTCGACTGCGAGGAGTCGCTTTCCCCCTCGAGCCGAGTTGACCCAGGCCTCGATACTTTCGCAAAGTCTGGTCCTTGTTGCCCTGGCTAACGCAGTTTGGATCTTATCCCGGTCACTTCCATCGGCGAGCAAGCGAAGGGGGAAGCGTTTGCCGATTAGCTGATCTTCACTCATGGCCAACAATCCACTGACTGCGTGGTTGACCATAAGCGTTACGCCTGTTGGGTCCACAACGGCTACTAGGACCGATGAAGTTCTCAGCAGTCGGTTTCTGCTTTCGTGCTCGGCGGCCAGCAGTTTTTCTGACTTAGAGAGGTCGGTTATATCCGCTAACGTCGTCTCGAAGTACTCAACACCGTCTTGAAGCTTTAGCGTAGTGTAGAGCTCGACTTCCTTAGTCTCTCCGCCCTTAGTCTGGTGGGTTGATGTCAAATGGAGAACTTCGTCGATTCCGGTCCTCTCGGCTACATCGACGAGCACCGAGCGGGACATGGAAGGGTTGAGGTCGAAAAGCGTTAGGTGATCGAAGTCCTCAGTGGAATAACCGTACATTGCCATGAATGCCGGCGACGGATCGAAGAGTCTTCCATCGGGGAGACTAATTTTCACCTTCTTCGGCGCTTCGAATAACTGACTGCCACCGAAAACTATCGATTCTGATCGTTCTGCAACTTGCGCTGATGGTCTTGCCAATACTGAGGCGGCCGTTTTAGCGCAGTATTCGATTATCTCTCGCTGGTATGGAGTGGGCATCTTGTGATGCCGGTGTGACATCGACATCGTGCCAATGATCTCGGAACGGTTGTTTTGGATTGGCACCGACCAACAAGCCTTGATCCCCAGAGAGGTGACTAGGTTGCTCAGTTCTGACCACCGAGGATCGAGGAATGTGTTCCCAACGAAGACCGGCCCCTTTGAGAGGACTACATTGGCACAGGAACCTGATCCAGGGGAAACTTTGATGAGCGACATCGTGCGTTTTGCAGCGGGTGACATCGATGGAGCCTGACTCAGATTTAGCTGGTTGTCCTTATCGAGTAGCATTATGGCGGTGACTGAATCTGCGACGTAAGATTCTGCGGTAAGGCAGATCTGTTCTAGTTGTGCAGTGGGGGAGGAGTTGCTGAAGCCGATTTGGGTCAACTCCCATGACAGGGAGACCAGTTTTCTCAACTCTTCTGCCGTAAGCTCAGAAAGGCCCTTGGCTCCGTATTCGATCCCGCCCCGATCAATATCATGGGCCGGTAGGTTGCGGTCGTTCGGATTCGAAATCCAAAGGTTTTCTTCCAGCATCTGTTTGATCGACTTGTACTGTGGGCCCGCGCCTAAGGAGAGGGCGCCCTCGAGCCGCGACAGGATGAGGTCGATTCGTGGATTAATTAGATATATTAAGGAGTTTCGTAGATCTCCGATCAACCTCTCGTCGGTCAAGACCTCTGGGTAGCTGGCCACGGACTCTACTCTGGTTGACCAGCGCCTAAGTTTCGCAATTCCGCCGAGACTCGTCTTTGGTCGGTCGCTTTTATTCTGCCACTCGAAGCTAAGGGCAAAATCGGCTATGTCCTTACCTGGCATCGGCTTGGCAATTGCGTATCCTTGACCGTAATCAGCGCCCATGATAGTGGCGGCTTCGATAAGGGCCTCAGATTCCAGCCCCTCCACGACCACCGATAGGTTTAAATCGTGCGCAAGGGAGGCCAAGTGCTCTATTAACTTAAGCGGGCTCTTTGGATCGGTTGGATTTCTCACCAGGGTCTGGTCTATTTTGACCTCGTTGAAACCTATCTTCTCTAGCCTACGTAGTGAACTAAACCCAGATCCCAAGTCGTCCTGGGAGAGTTTTACCCCAAAACCCTTTATAGAGTCCAAGACTTTAGCCGATATTTCTAATTCGTTGAGCTCCTCCTCTTCGGTGAGTTCGAGTGTTAGTCGAGTGGGGTCGATCCCCGAGTTCTCGATCGACTTGGATATAACCCTCAAATACCTCGGATCTGAGAATCCTTGCGGTGGAAAGTTTACCGAGACGGAGGTCCTGATCCCCAGCCCCTCCCAATCTGCCAAGGCCTGACAACTTTTAATCAATCCGATCTCGAAAAGGATCAAAAAGTCATCCGGCCCGAGTGCGGCAAGGAAGTCACCTGGGTAAATCAGTCCGGCGGAACCTTCTGGTTTGAGCCGGGCTAGTGCTTCGACCTTGTGGAGCTCTCCCGTTTTCAGATCGACGATTGGCTGATAATGCATTTCAACTCGATGGCTGCTTACTAGTCCCCTCATCACAGTTCGAGTTTCGTAAGATATGGGCTTGGCACTGGCTAACCGTTCGATAGCCGCACCGATTATCTGCCTCGTAAGCTGGAGGATTTTCAGCCGCGAACTCTTGGCAAAGTAACCCGGCAAGTTCGAATAGAGCCCGATTAGTCCTTCTATCTTGCCATCGGAGTTCATGATCGGTATAGCAGCCGTGCACCTTATGCCTAACTTCGAGTATGCCTCTGACCACGGCGCCATTGTTGGATCGCTTTGTATGGCGGCGGAAACCTGAATTTCACCGCTTCGCCAAGCCCGCCCGGCCGGGCCTCCCCCTGTTGGCAAGTCCGCACGGCTGGACGGCGGAGGTATCTTTCTCTCACTGGCGAGACGACCAATTTGGACAAAGGTCTCGCCAGCAAAGTGGTCGTATTCCAACTGACCTTCGAGATTGAAGTGCCCGAAATACGCCCCGGCTATCCCTTCGCTCTGTATGAGAGAATCGAGGAGGAGTTTCAACAGATGCGATGTGCTGGTAGCCCTTTGAGTAATCTGAGCCAGCTCCTCAATTTCTAAGAATCTCACTTCATCGTCGTGGCGTTCTGTCTCTAAAATGACCAGGATCTGGCTGGCGAATTTGGCCTCGAGAAGCGACGCCGTCTCTTTCAGAACTTCGGGGGCGATCCCATACTTTGATGGAGCAGAGCGAAAGATCTCTACAGCTTCGGAGATCATCTTCAAAAGCCAGTCGACCGAGACGCCGACGGTAAGCAGGGTTCGTGTAATCTGCTTCGAAGCTAAGGTAACCGATTCTTCATCGGAATTTGGATCGACTAAAAGAGTTATGTATCTCGACAACTCGGTTTTCACCGTCGATGCTTCGGTCTCATTTAGGTGCGAGATCGCCGTCGACGATGGCTTTTCGTCACGGGTCGATTCGATGTTACGCTCTACTAGGTCGTCAATGATCGAAACAAGAGTTTCACCCAATCGACCCGACGAATTGGCCCCACCCTCGTTATGGATGTGGCTCACCGTTCCTCCCCAAAAAGATACCATGTCGCGCTTGGGTTAAAGGACTCGCTAACAGTGTCCCTTGTGGCTCGGCCAAGGTTAAATTCGTGCGACACAATCAAAAGGATTCACCATGTAAATAATACGACTTTCAAAAGCGCCAGCGGCGCACCGCTGCTATGTGGAACCTGATTGGATTATCGGATTAACCAAGCCGGTTCTAAAGGACGGACCTCCTTTTAGCCCTCATGGACGGTGATGGCTCCTAGCCCACCGAGTTCTATATTCGCATTCACAGAGATTTCCCGACTTGGAAACCCGCGTGGTAAGTAGAGGTAATTTAATCTTTGGTGATGGCTGCCGGTTGCACCCGGGCCGCCGGTTGCAGGGGCTCGAGCGCCTCGCCATAATCCTTTGCTAATCAATCGGTGAAAGGAGCAATTATCGGCGGCCTAAGAGAGATTTTTGATTCCCAGCTCGGCTCATCAAGGAAAAATGTCCATAAGTCGACACTTGCAATCAAAGTGCTGGTGGCCCAGCTATGCAAACTGGTGACCTTCCACTATTCGGCCAGTACATGCCGATGCGGTCTTTAGACGCTAGGGAAGATCCTGTTCGCTCGGTACCTCGGCTTCAATTGAGTCATCAGAACCGGACTTGTGGCGGCTTTTTCTTAATTTCGACGCCATATCCTTTGTCATATACTTCATTCCGCCCGCCCTTTTAGCACTATACATCAGCTGGTCGGCCTGTCGGAGAAGAGTATCGGGATCGGTATCGTCGTACTCGTAGAAGGCGACGCCGATTGACGCAGAAACCGTTGCCGTCTTGGTCCCGTTGGCAATCTCATAGGGCTCTTCGATCCGTTTAATGATCCGGTTAATGATTTTCTCGCATTCAGGCCTATCTTTGAGTTCTAACAAGCAGACGAATTCGTCACCTCCGATCCTCGCTACGGTATCCACTTCACGTAGTTCATATTCGAGTCTCCGAGCGACCTCGATCAGCAGACGGTCGCCTTCGGCGTGCCCGTAGGTGTCATTCACGGGCTTGAAGTTGTCAAGATCCATATATGCCACTGCGATTACCGAACCAGACCTTCGGGCTTCGGCCATTTTGGATTTGATCTTGTCGACTAGGAAACTTCTGTTAGCCAGCCCCGTAAGGAGGTCATGGAAAGCCATTTCAGAGAGTTGTTTCTGGTAGCGGATCATTTCAGAGATATCCGAACAGATAGCGACGTAGTGGTCTATCTCACCATGCGAATCTCTTATGGCGGTGATGTTCATCAGGACTGGGAATACTTCGCCATCCTTCTTTCGGTTCCATATCGTTCCGCTCCAATGAGAGTCGTCCCTTAGCGAACGGTACATCTCTTCGAAGAATTTGGAATCGTGAACGTCTGATCCCCAAAAGCCTGCATTTTTACCTACACATTCGGCTTTGAAGTAGCCGGAAATGTGCGAAAAGCCCTCGTTGACGTCGGTAATCGTAGAGTCCTTGCCGACGATTATGATCCCTTCGACCGAGTTGTCGAATACCGCAGCCGCTCGCCTAAGTTCTCTAGACTTCTTGTCGTCCTCGGTGACATCGACGGCGACACCAATTACATAGCGGATTTTGCCCTGCGTATCGGTAATGTGCGAGCTCCTCCATTCCAGGGTCCTTATCGCTCCCGACTTATGTACCCAAGTGGTCGAGGTACGCTCGGGCGCAACTCCCTTTAGGGCGTCTTGGAACCACCTAAGGGCTCCGGGCCTCGCCTGGGGAGGGTAAAAGTTGAGGTGGAAGTTTCGCTTTCCGCGCATTTCGTCGAAGGTGTAGCCACTGAACTCCTCGAGAGCACGATTGCACTGTACGATGCAGCACTCCTCGTCGAGGACGATAACTACCGAGGAGAGGGCGTCTATTATCTGTGAGACGAAATTCTTCTGCCTCTCAATCTCCTGTTGGGCCTTGAACCTGTCGGTCATGTCGATTGCGGTGCAGACGAAGGACAAGAGTGATCCCGAAGTATCGAAGATTGGTGAAATCCTCAAAGTAAGGTAGTACCGCTTGGTGTCCGATGTCGTGATCCAGACGTCGACCGACTTCGACTTTCGATCCGTACTAGCCGAGATGAAGGCCCCTTCTACGACTTCGCGATCCTTAGCGCTCAAAAGGGTGTCGAAAGGAAACTCCTTTCCCAGCAGTTCTCCTTCACTCGAGCCAATCATGGTAACGACCGATTCATTTACCATAAGGGTCTTTTGGGTCGGGTCCAAAGTCATGGTGAAGAAGGCGGAAGTGTTTAGTATCCGGTCCCTGATCATCTGATTGCTAGCGAGAATCTGCTCCGATCTAGACCGATCTGAGATATCTACGATCGTGGTGTCCAAGTATCGACGGTTCTCCTTCTGGGAGACCTCTACGAGCAACTCTACGAGCCTCTCGTCCCCTTTGCTGGTGGTGAAGTTTGAGACTAGATGACTCGTTCCGTCGAGTCCAAGTTCGGCCGCCAGCCTCTGGATTGACCTTTCATCGAGGTCCCTGGAAATGTCCGAGGCGACCAGGCTCGACAATTGCTCCTTAGAGTAACCGAGGAACTCGGATACCTCATCTGAAACTTCAAATAGCGAACCGTCAGCGAGGTCGATGCAGAACCTGCTAACTCTCCTGGTATTGGCGAGATTGGCCCACCTCAGGGAATTTTTCTCGAAAGTTAGCTTATCTATAAGGCGACCTATTGCGTTTTGGGCAGCGAGTGTGACGGTCGACAAGAACTCCCTCTGGTAAATATTTGGCAGCTTATTTTCGCTACTGGCGATGGCGAATACCCCCAACACCCTGTCGAACTGCCCCCTTATCGGCGCGCTCCAGCACGATACGAAGCCGAGGTCGCTCATCGTCTCCCTGATGTCGGCTGCCCTTGGATCGCTGTTGTTGCTGGCGATGTAGATCGGCTGGTTGCTCAGATAGGAATTTGCCGGTGCTCCAGAAGATGAGAGTGGCAGTCTTACGCTCAATGCAGACTTTGCGGCGGCAGAAAGAGTCGGGGCGAATTCTAGGTTCAACGAACCGTCGGGGTCGGCAATAAAGATCATCGCGGTCGAATTGGCAACCGAGCCTTCGGCCAAGAGACAGAGCTTTTCAAGCGCTTCATCGGGATTTGAGTCGTAGCCGAGAATCTCGAAGAGGTCACTTTGGACTTCGGCTAATCGGTAGAGGTCGCTAGAAGATAGCGACCTCAAGGAGGTAGCGGCGGAATTCCAATCTGCACTGTCGTAGGGTTCGACGTCGTAGGGTCGATCGATCTCGGGAGTGTGGGCCCCCGAAATGTAGAGCTCCTTAGCCAGGTCGGACTTAATTTGGTAGTACTGAGGGGAGATCCCATATTTGAGAGCCTCCTCGAGCTTCCCTAGCAGGCTCGCAACTTGCGGGCTCGAAAGGTATGTGAGACTACCGCGTAGCTCTGCGATAGTGCGAGGGTCATTTAGAGCCTCGGGATAGTCGGCGAGCAGTTCTGCCTTTTTTGCCCATTGCCTGAGCTTTGCTATCCCGCCTAGATTGGTCGTCGGTCGCTCGATGGGACTGTGCCAATGGAGGTTTCTCACAAAGGTGGTCAAGTAGCCCCTCGGCATCGGTCTGGCGATGGCGTAACCCTGACCGTAGTCTGCGCCGCATACAGCCGCCGCTTGGAGGAGGGGCTCAGTCTCGAGCCCCTCGACTACAACTGCGATCCCCATGTCATGGGCCAAGCTTGTGAGGTGCTCCATCAATTTGATTGTGTTTCTGGGATCGGAAGGATCTCGGACCAGCATTTGGTCGATCTTTACCTCGTCAAAGCCAAATTTTTCCATCCTTTTAAGTGAGCTGAACCCCGAGCCTAAGTCGTCCTGGGAAAGCTTTACCCCGAGCCCTTTCAGGCTTTTGATGATGTTTTGAACTCCCAGACCTTCGTTCTCGGTGGCACCTTCGGTAAATTCGATGGTGATTTTGGTCGGGTCGAGTTCGCTTCGATCCAACTCATGAGAGATGAAGCTGAGGTATCTCGAATCGAAGAATCCTCCTGCTGCAAGATTAAAGGAGACCTCGGTATCGATGCCGTGTGCCCGCCAGAACGATAGTGCCTCTATTCCTTGGAGGAATCCCAATTTGAAGAGTTCGAACAGATCATCGGCGCCAAAAGCCGATAGGAAATCGTCTGGAATGAGCTGCTTTTCGCTGTGGTCTCTGAGACGAGCCAATGCTTCAAGTTTGTGCACGCGACCCGTTTTCAGATCCAGAATTGGCTGATAGACCATGTCTATTCGGCTTTCGCCGAGCATGCCTTGAAAGACCCTCCTGGTCTCGTTGGACAGTACGCTAGGCGTGCCAAGTCTCGTCCATGTGGTACTTACTTGCTGCCTTACGAACTCCAATAGGCGCTGCACGGTAGGCGCTCCGAAGTATCCGGGCCAACAAGAGTAGATTCCAACGAGGGCGAGGGGATCTCCTTGAACGTCGGTGATTGGAAGCTGGGCTAGACTCCTGACCCCAAATGAGTTGCAAGCCTCGGCCCAGGGGGCCATGGAAGGGTCCCTTTTGATAGAGGGTGAATACTGGACTTCGCCGGACCTCCAAGCCCGACCGGCGGGGCCAAGTCCGGTAACTGATCCCGAGAGCTTTGATACCGGTGCAAGTTGTCCGTTGTCGGAGAATTCGCGCAGCAGTTCGAATGATTCGCCTTCAATGTATTCGTACTTGAACTCGTCATCGCTGTTGAAGCGACCAAAGTAAGCCCCGGTAATTCCGTCGAGACCACACAGGGCCCTAAGTACCTGCTGGATTAGGTCGGAGGGGGTAGAAGACTTATTAGTTATCTGACTAAGTTCTGCCAGGAATGCGACGTGGGATTTCTCGCGTTGACTCTCGAAGTCCAATACGAACTTCATCTGTCTGTTGAGCAAGACTTCTAAATTGGCGCATTGGAGGGCCAACTCATGGGCCTCAAATTCCCCCTCCATCTCCCCTCGGTATGTCTCGACCACTAGGGGGATGAGTTCTACCATCCAGCCAAAGGGGATTCCGGTCATGACGTGGGCACGCGCCATTGCGTTGGTCCTCGAAGTCACCGCCCGTTCGTCTAACTCGGGAGCGAAAAGCAGGCAAAGTAACCCCTTCATCTGCTCTCTGATGTTTTCCGCCTCTTGATCACTTAGATAGGAAGACATCCAGTTATTGGCCTCGTCAGATATCTCGGACGAAAAGTATCTAGATACAAACTTCTCGGCGATGTCCTGATGGTGGCTAATTCGAGCTGCGTTACCTTTGGATTCGCTACTTGATAGCCTCCGCGAGTTGATCATCGAGAGCTGTTCCCCGTGAATACCTCAAATGACGATCCCGTAAAACCGTCGATTCGCCAAGCGATTGGTAGAGAGATATTTGAGGAGGAATGCGGATTCGGGACCATAGTTTTGGTTTGATTCTCCCCTCTTGCACGGGCTTACAGACCTGTTCGCCCATATTTTTATCATGCTTCACTACACCTATCGGCAATTGAACCTACAGGTTGAAGTATTTGATCCAATCCTAACTAAGGTCCCATAAGCAAATCCGCTGACGGAAAGGGGGACGACCCTCCTCCGCGGTAGTCTCCCAGGAGCAAATCCCCGGGAAAACCTCCTTTGCGAAGAGGCGGTCGATTGGGTTTCGGTACAGAAATGAGAGGCTGTATCCGTCGGTCGATTTATCGGTCGACACGCATTATCGGTCGATATTCATTGCTCGTACATCGACGACTATAGTCCCGGCCATCATATCGTGAAGAGTCTGACGCCTAGGAGTGAAGAGCATCATTAGGTAGCCGAGGAGGAAGGTCAGACCGGAGATGATCGAGTAGAGCTGCCTCAAAAGTGCCTTTCTATACCCTGCAACGCTTCCATCAACCGCTAGCAGCCTGATCTTGGTAAGTTTGCATCCGACGCTCTGGCCCGACGGCCCACCCAAAAGAAGCGTAAAGTAAACCAAGTTAATTAGAAATGAGACTAGAGAGGATCCCGTCGTTTTTGAGTTGTTGATACTCAAGGTCAATTCGAACACAATGGTAAGCATCATGCCGTCGATCATCAAGGCGAAGAATCTCCGCCAAAAACCCGCATAGGCGTGAAATCCGTCAGAAAGTTCCATCCCCGGCCGTGAGTTAACCCCTACCTGCTGACGGTAGTTCGCATTCTGAAATGGACCGGATCCCCTGCCGCGTCGGTCTTCGCCAAAGCGAGGGATATCCCAAGTTGGATCGAACCCAGACGGTTCGCCCTGTCCGAATGGAGTGTTGCGGCGAGCTGAAGAACCTGGCCAAGGCTCGAAGTCATTCTGCTCAGGGCGATCAGAGCTTCCCGAAACATAGCCGGACTTAGCCTTACCACTCGAGGTGCTCGAATCTGACTTTGGGGCGCTACTCCCATCGATATCGGGGAGTTGGTCTGGAATCAAGGGCTCCTCTTCATTAGAGTTGCTCGATCCTTCGTCGTAAAACAACCTTCTCACCACCCTTTCAAAACCTAGTATACCACCGGTGCCCTAAGCTCTTATGT
>JAKBHQ010000356.1 GCA_021836665.1 Thermoplasmata archaeon | reverse complement strand
CCCGGTGATCACCACCAGAGGGATCGAGTCCATGTAGGCGTCGGCAAGGGCGGTAACGATATTCGTAGCCGCTGGCCCCGAGGTGACCATCGCAACACCCGGACGCCCCGTGACGTGCGCATAGCCCTCGGCGGCGTGGCCAGCACCCTGCTCGTGTCTTACCAGGATATGCCTGATGGTCGAGTCCAAAAGTGGGTCATATACCGGAAGAATCGCCCCTCCGGGAAGGCCGAATATAACCTCGACCTGCTCCATCTCAAGACTTTTGATCAGCGCCTGGGCACCTGTCAGTTGCATCTTGCTGACTCCTCAAAGCTAGAACTTCGGCCCCAATCTGGGTGCCGTCTCACTGCACTCGATCGCCATTCACCTGCGACCTACACTTTTCCACCGAAGCTTCGGTGGACTCATTCAGCACACGGCCGTTCTCGCCCAAAGACCCTACAGCCTCCTCAAACTCAAGACGAACGAACCACTTTTGGTGCGGATAAACAAAAAGACCTCCCGGAGGGGGAGGTCTTGTAGCGCACCGGGTGACCCGCTACGCTACGAAGGAAGTACTACGATCTCAGAGGCGAAATTTGCCATTGAGACATACTAGACGCTGGCAAAGCCTCTCTAGGCTCCGGTAACGGCACCTATTTCAGCTCCTTTGACTAATTTTGCGTACTTTGCCAGAAATCCTCGTGTATATTTCGGCTCTGGATGGGTCACTCCCGCCTGCCGATCGGCAAGTTCCTTTGCGTCAACAACGAGATCGAGGGTGTGATTTTCGACATCGATGACTATCTTGTCTCCGTCTTTTACGAGAGCGATTGGTCCCATATCGACCGCTTCGGGCGAGACGTGGCCAATACACAGTCCATGGGTTCCCCCGGAGAATCGCCCGTCGGTAACTAGTGCCGAGTCGGCGCCCCTACCCGCACCCTTCATCGCACCCGTTACTGCGAGCATCTCACGCATGCCAGGGCCACCCTTTGGACCCTCATAGCGTATTACTACAACGGTGTTCGGCTCAATTTCACCTGCGAGAATTGCGTCCAATGCCGCTTCTTCACCATTGAATACCCTCGCAGTCCCCTCAAAGTAATCTATGTCGATTCCGGCAACTTTTACGACCGAGCCCTTGGGGGCCAGCGAACCGGACAAGATAGCTATTCCACCGACTTTATGGATCGGGTTGTCAAGGCCATGGATCACGACCCCGTCGGGCTTGGGTGGCTTAATCGCATCTAGGTTCTCCCCCATTGTCTTGCCACTGACGGTTAGGGCGTCAAGGTTAAGCAATCCACGGCTAGCCAACTCCTGAAGAACTACCGGGATTCCCCCGATAGCGTCAATATCGCTCATATGGAATTTTCCGTGTGGCTTCGTATCGGCGATATGGGGTACCCTCTTGGCGATCCGGTTGAAGTCGTCCAAGGTCAGATCGACTTCTGCCTCAAATGCGATCGCCATCAGGTGAAGTACTGCATTGGTCGATCCACCTAGCGCCATGACCGCCGAGATAGCATTCTCAAAAGCCGCCTTGGTCAGGATCTGCCTCGTAGTAATCCCTTCCACCAAGAGATTGACCGCCATCTCCCCCGAAAGGAAGGCAAAATCCGTCCGCTTCCTGTCTACAGCTGGGGCGGAGGCCGATCCGAGGATGCTCATTCCGAGGGCCTCGGCGACAGAAGCCATCGTATTGGCGGTAAACATGCCGCCACAGCTACCTATGGTCGGACAGGCATTCCTCTCGATTAGCGAGAGTTCTTCGTCGGTCAATGCCCCAGCAGAGTAGGACCCAACCGCTTCAAAGACATCCACCAAATCGATCGATTTGCCGTTTAGATGGCCAGGCAGGATCGTGCCGCCGTAGAGAAAGACCGAGGGCACATTCGATCGAGCTGCCGCCATCAACATGCCCGGGAGCGACTTGTCACATCCAGCGAGTGTGACCATCGCGTCAAACCCCTCTGCGTGCATCATCGCCTCAACCGAATCGCAGATTATCTCCCGAGAGACCAAGGAGGCCTTCATCCCCTCAAAACCCATAGAGATGCCGTCGGACACTGCGATCGTTGAGAACTCAAATGGGTAGCCGCCCGCTTTGCGAATGCCCATCTTGGCATGGCGCGTCAGCTCTGCGAGGGACATGTTGCAAGGAGTTACATCGTTGAAGGAGGACGCTACGGCCACCTGTGGCTTTTGAAAGTCCTCGTCCTCCATACCAACCGCCCTAAGCATCGCCCTGGCCGGTGCCCTGCGATACCCATCCGTAACGACCTTGCTCGATGGCCTCTTATCCGAAAGGTCCCGATTCTGGTTCAATCTCACCACTCCCAAGTCCGACTTCTCAAAGTTCTCTTCTGCACCTTATATGTCGATGGCCCTGGTCAATGACCAGACCTCAACGTTGCTCTGCTGCGGCGAGTAAAATCCTAACAACGGCCTTTCCGTCGGCCTTTCCCGAAGTTGCTTTCATAATCTTCCCGACAAAAAAGCCCTGCAGCTGTGCCTCTCCGGTCCGAAAACGCTCCCACTCCTTTGGATTTTGCAGAATTGCCTCATTGATCGTTTTGGTCAATTGATCGTCTGTGAGCTGTGAAAAACCCAGTCGCTCCTGGGCGGCCTTCGGTGATATGAGGTTCTTTGCGACTTCGGCGAGGATCGACTTGGCTTGCGTCGCAGACACTTCGCCATTTGTCTCCATCCTTAACAGCTCAACAAACCAGGA
>JAKBHQ010000325.1 GCA_021836665.1 Thermoplasmata archaeon | reverse complement strand
CTGGCGCTTCTGCTACTGGCGCTTCTGCTACTGGCGCTTCTGCTACTGGCGCTTCTGCTACTGGCGCTTCTGCTACTGGCGCTTCTGCTACTGGCGCTTCTGCTACTGGCGCTTCTGCTACTGGCGCAATATTCGGCCTAATATTCGATCTGGCTCTTGGAGATCCAGTTTTCGGTGATCCAGGGCGAGCTGGTCGCGGACGAGGCGGTGGCGGCATAGATATGCCTAGCATCTCCGTGAGAGCTGGTATTCTGCTGCTCGCCTGCTTTACGATGTCAAGTTGTTCTGGAGTTGCACCCTCCGGTAGCGCCACTGGCTTAACTTGTCGGCGAATTGGCGACTCTGAAAGTGCATCCATTACCGACAACCATCGTTCAGGAGGAGTATCGGCGGTCATTGCTGCATTCGTTGATTCAACCAGTCTGGAAGCCAGCTCGGAAGGGAACTTCGCGGTTGGCTCAGGCGGGCGGGAAGCAAGCCGGAGGGCTCGAATAAGCCGACTCTCATCGAGCGAATCGGCAATCGATTTCAACCAGTCAGTTACCGTTTTATCGGACATTTCTTTCCAAAGGGCTTTTAGCGCTTCAGCTTGTTCCCTTACCCGGTCATCCTTAGAGAGTGGCTCAGCGGCAGCGACTACGGCTCGGATATCACGGAGCGACGCCTTAGATGCAGCTTTGTTGATCGCGTCGGCACGATCAAACCAGTACGCGAGCTTCATTTGGGGATCGAGTTGTTCCGCGATTTTCAAGACCGGAGTTTCCGGAGTTTCCTGTGTGCCTTCGCTTCGGGCTTTATCGTTGGCAGCTGCTATTGCGCCCCTTACAGCTGATAGTCCACCCTTCGAAAGCTGTTCTGCAATTAGTCGGTGTTCTTCTGGAAGTGAATTGATGAGCTCCATACGGTGGCGATTTCCGACTTGCAACTTTGCAGTTCTATCGATCAGCTGTCTTGACGGCTTTTCTGACTGGGGCCTGGCATGAAGCGATCCGCGCTGATCTGAGGAGCCCTGTTGAGTAGAAGTCGCTGAGACCCGTTCTGGCCTTGGACCGCGATCCTGGGAAGGCCTCCTATCACCCCTGGGCCTTTCAGATCTTGGCCGTTCGACACCAGCAGATCCAGACCGTCCTTCGGAAGTGCCAGTAAAATCCTTACCTTCACTTCGGGGTCGTCTGTCTCGGCGGTCGTCGCGAGGTCCACCACTTCCAGTGCGCCTGGCGTCGTCTCCTCGACGATCATTGCTCTTGCGTTTTGAAACGTTTGAGGTAATCAGCTCACGGGGCTCTTTTGAAATGACTGTGATGATATTTTCCGGTTGGGCCTTGGATTTAGGCGGATAGACCGCCTCTACCTCTATGCCATCCATTGCGAAAACAACTTCAGCCTTTACGATGTCCCCTATCTTTGCTCCTTGATATAGCAAAGTTGTACTTAACGTTCCCTTTGGTGCTTTGGCGCCTGCTGCGCGCCAAGTCCAGGTTCCATCCTGTCGATCGCTAGTCAGCTCGACTTCAATCTTTGACGACATGACCTACTCTTGTCCGGCCTCTGTTGGCTCTTTTCCCTGAGATTGGCGGGACTCTTACATTTCGATACGAAATCAGAGTTTCCGCCCAAATGAGACTAGTGCCTAATTGGTTGTTTGCTGTTATTGACGTAGATCTGGCGACCCTACTTTTGTTCTCGACGTCAATTTACTCCATTTGGAGAAAGTCGATGCGTATCGCTTAGATCTCAATTCAGTTTACCTTTTTAGAACTCAAGCCTTGCATTACCGATTTATGAGAGAGTAGGTCTACGAATAGAGTGCAACGGTGAGGTGACGGATGAGAATTGGTGCCCATGTGTCGGCTGCAGGAGGAGTAGCAAAAGCTCTCCAGCGTGGAGCTGGAATCGGAGCTGATGTGGTTCAGTTTTTCATTTCGAGCCCGAGAACCTGGGCGTTTCGCGAACCATCACCGGATGAAGTTCAGAATTTTAGGACCGAATCAGAAGCCAGCGGTGTTTCGGCCGTAGTGCATGCTTCGTACTTGATCAACCTGGCCTCTCCCAACAAGGAGATTCGAATAAAATCACTAGATTTGCTTCTCGACACAATGCGGGTCGCTCGTCAAGCCGGAATGCGATACGTGGTGCTCCATACCGGTAGCCACCGGGGAGAAGGAGTTGATCAGATAGCAGACGAGCTGATAAATTCGATCTCAGTTGCCGCCGAGGCAGGTGCCAACGACACGAAGCTCTTATTGGAGAATACTGCTGGATCAGGCGGAACCATAGGATCAACTTTAGAAGAGCTAGCCTGGCTGGTGCAGTCTGTCGGTAAGAAGGCGGACATCGGCCTATGTATTGATTCGCAGCACCTCTTTGCCGCTGGTTACGATTTTTCGACCGAAAGCCTTGCGGAGGATTTAGCTGAGAGGATTTTTCAAAATGTCGGCAGGCCTGAAGTAGTCCATCTTAACGACTCCAAAGTTCCGCTCGGAAAGGGGACCGACAGACACGCCAATCTTGGCGAGGGATTTATTGGATTGTTAGGGTTGAAAAACCTGATGAGCCAGGGTGTATTCGCAGATACGAATGTCATTCTTGAAGTCCCCGGGCTTGGGGATGGACCCAGGCTTGAAGACGTCGAATTTGCTCGAAGGGAAGTTTTGTTAGGCCGATTTAGTTAACTCTACGATCGATTTTATGTCTTCATTCTGAAAAAGTGCGAGTATGGC
>JAKBHQ010000134.1:442-2730 GCA_021836665.1 Thermoplasmata archaeon | reverse complement strand
GTGTTCGGCTGCTCGATATCTCTTATCAAGCGGCTAAAGCTTGTTCAGCGGCCGACTTGTCTTGCTGGTCAGTTCGCTATCTTCAGCCAAAATCATTCCAGTGAACTTCGCAGCTGACTCCGCAAGTTCTTCGGTATGGGAGCCGAAAGCGAGAGGGGCCCTTATTGGTGCAACACTGTTCGCGCTTGCCGACCATTGCCGGATCGGCCTTTTCTTGCCGTGCCTTTGGCTATTCGAATTCCTGTCCGAAATTGCCGGTCATCTGCTGAGGTTGTTCGGCCAAAGAGGATTTAGCAGCTAATTTCAAGAACTCTTTAGCCACCATAACGAATGTTTGCGAGACCTCATCAAAGGATGGTTTTGACCCATAGACGAGGTCATTTACGAAAATGGAATAGTTTTCACGGGCCTCTGCATCGGTTGCAAGAATGTCGAGTTCATCTTCCAGAACACCCAGAGGACGTTCTCTGAAATCAGGAAACCTCATGCCACCGTATTGTTCTATTTCTTGGACGAGCGTCTCGGCAAAGATAGCAGCGGCCTTACCAATTACAGGTGGATTGGCTCCAACTATGCAGCACACGTCGTAAAGGTGTCTCACTAGTCTCGGATCATACCGATATGCTAGGTCCGGATTGGCCTTGTGTTCAGCCGTAAGACGAAGGCACGAAATCACCTTATTGGACACAATTTCGGGCAATGATACCATCGGGATTGGTTGCGTTTCGCAATGGTCCCCTACATCATGCCTTTCCAGAATGTTTTTCACTTCGCGGTATTCGATGCTGAATGGCCGATCCACGCCCATCAGTTCCACCTTCACGAACGGGCGTAATGCAGTGCGCCTCGGTGTAAAGGCTGAATCATAGACCGCCGCAGCGCGGATATAACGGTTACTATCCCTACCGACTATTTCGCCGTCAATCTCGAACCCGGCTTCTCGTAAAGCGCGGCCTTCAGCCCCGACAGAGCTTTGGACTTTGAATTCTTGGATGGAAAACTTGGTGATATCACGCGGAAGTCTACATCCTCGGATATACGTTCAATTAATCCCCAGCCTTGTGACAACGAGGTTCCGCCGGAAAATATAAGTTGGAAGCCGGAATCCTGGCCAACCTTTGCAACCTCAAGCACCACATCTTTGACTATGATTTCTTTCTCGAGTATCAAGGGTAGAAGGGGCCGTAAAGCTGCGGATTGGCTACCCATGGCTGTTATGTCAATGAGTTGCCGTTGGCTAAGACCTCTCATACTTGACTCCTCCGCTGAAGAGCTTGCGACGGATGCGGCTCTTGCCAACATCAATAATCGCGTAAGGAGGCACCTGAGCAGATCGCCCTTCGTTGTACTCTCTGTACTCTCTAACCAGCAAGCCTGGCTTTGGTTCCAGGCCCATCTTTGTTAAGAAGTCTTCGGCCACAGCAGAGTTGTCATACCTCCGAATTTTGTAACCGACGTAAGGCTCTTCGGTAAGGGCTCGAGACGGGGTATAGACACCATATCCTGCTCGGTACAGGGTCTGGTCTTCCACCAGTTTGCGAAGAGCTCGGGCAACCACAGACCGGCTTCCGAACTGTAGAAATTCACTGGTAAGGAATGCGGCGTCCGACGATGAAGCTATGTACTCTCGTATTCTCTCCTCGACCGTAGCCATCGCCGCTACCTCATTTTTAGTTCCGTGTAAAGATCATTCCAACAATGTCAATTATAGTGACTCACATGTACTATATGCACTGTTCACGCTCATTGCGAATGCCAACTGCGAGCTGAACTTTAGGGGAGTTGGTTGGATGATTTGACGGTCGGAACAATGGCTTTGAAGTTACTCAAGCAACTCGTGCTAGTGCTTTGAGCAAGAAATAAGTCGGATCAAGGCTTTTGAAAAATTCTGGGATTGCCAAGTCTTCGCCACCGGACCGCTGGCCAGGGTTGTCCAGCGTTGTCGACAACTGTCGTCCACTCCCATGTCGCTCGGCCATCTGGACCGCTGAAGCTCCACGTCATTTCAAAGATTCCAGGCGCATTTACGACTGCTTTTATACGCAGATTGGCTGGCCAACAAGTCGGGTCTCTGTGCTCAGAAAAATGATCGCACGCAGCACTAAAATCACGAGCCGCTTTTCGAAACATCTGTCGCTCGTTCTCGGAGAGCCGCTGATAGTCGCCTTTAAATGGCTCAGCAGTGACAAATCTCACGAGTCAAGATCGTCTAGCAGCGAATCGACATCTTCAAATACGGTGACACGTCCGCTGGTAATAGCCTCGTCGGCTTCACGCTCTAGTGTTTG
>JAKBHQ010000134.1:0-432 GCA_021836665.1 Thermoplasmata archaeon | reverse complement strand
TCACTTCGACTTGCGCGCCTGCCTTGTCCAAGCCAAAGCGATGCCGGATACTGCTCGGAAGCGCAATGAGGCCACGATTCTGCACTGTGACAAAAATCTGTTCTTTGCTCATAGAGCTAATATAGCGGATTATCCATATAGCAGTATTACCGTGAAGCAGGAATACTGCTATTGCATCGCTGAAGGATTGCGTCCCACCTGTTTGCGCTTTGCGGGATTCTACAGGCCCACTGGGTCAGATCAAAAAGATGACCTGGAGGTCATCATCGACGACTGTGCTCTCTTGAAGGGCTTCAGAGAACACAGTCGGTCATCGGATATCGACTGATCTGAACCGGTTTAACGGCCAAAACCTCCAAGCCTGGTTCCGATTGCGCTCCATAAGTAGCATCACGCCTTCTCGGGCAGGCTTCTCTCGGACTCTTTACCAGG
>JAKBHQ010000410.1 GCA_021836665.1 Thermoplasmata archaeon | reverse complement strand
GCAGCCCCTGGCTCGCTGTGGCAGTGTAAGAACGAGCTCCCGCAGCAGATGCCCCGATTGCGACCGACATAGCGGCAAATTCCGATTCCACATTCACAAATTCACAAGGAGAGAGTTCGCCGCTTTTGACCATCACCGAAAGATTCTCGACGATATGTGTTTGGGGCGATATTGGATAGGCGCAGATCACCTCCGGCCTACACAGGGCGGCTGCCTTGGCCACAGCGAGTGAGCCTTCTATCTGTTGGAGCATTTGAGATTCCTTCGTTATGCAGTTTAAGAATTTAGATAATTAACTGGGACGAGCGAGTGAGGAGGTCGTTTCAGCCAACTCATTCCTTACGAATTCGAAGGCTTGGGTAGCGGCTAAAACATTCCCGTCCGCAATTGACCCTGAGAATCGGTGCCTTATCGCCGCCTCGACCGATTTCAAAGATACCCGCATCGTTATGGCTGCAAAGGCTCCTAATAAAGCGGCGTTGGGCACTGGCCTTCCAAAGGCTGCTAGGGCTAAATCCGTCGCCGGAACGCATGAGAGACGCTCAGATTTGAATTGAGAAGCGTATTCACCAAGACCGAGCTCGGCAAAGCTTCTCGAAGTATTTATCAAGATGTATGCATCCGGCATCACGCCGCTGAAGAGGTCAACTTGATGAAGCAGGGTTGGATCCTGGATGATGAGGGCGTCTGGATCAGCTATGGGCTCCCTGCTTCGTATCTCTTTGTCGTCGACCCTACAAAATGCGACGACGGGCGCCCCCATCCTTTCGGAGCCAAAGCTCGGAAAGGCCTGAGCGTACTTATTTTCATAAAATGCAGCGACAGAGAGCATCTCGGCTGCGGTTACTACACCTTGGCCGCCCCTACCATGAATACGTATTTGAAACATCCCAGTCTTCCGTTAGCTCCGATATGGGGACAGCCTACTACCCAGCCCCATCTCTATTTAAAGTGTCCAGTTAGGATAAAAATCCTCGCTCTACTCCATAGATAATAATTGTCCCCAACTTGCAGATTGCCAAACTCAATTGTCATACATGTATACGCAATTAATAAACTCCCGCTAGCTATCCCGGTCACGCAGGGCTTTCGAAATGTGCTACCAGTAGGTTCGCCAAAATGTTGACCCCTGCTCCTTGCCATTCAATCTTTTCACCAAAAGGCGAATGGACGAAATTATGGTAAAAAGTCTTCACCGATAATTTTCATGCAGTGATTGCATAAAGATTGTGAATTAGAAAAACCATTTGAGAAGTTCCAATTGTCAAATGCCTTGCTCGGGCCATTGCCGGTTGCCATTGCCGGTTGCCATTGCCGGTTGCCATTGCCATCAACGCCGCTACGCCCTTTTGTTCGCATGAGGATGTCGGTATGAGGATGCCGATATGACGCCGCTGCTTCGAGAACCCAACGTAGATGCGAAGGTTTGCTGGCAGTTCCAGACGACTGGCAGTTCTAGATTTGTGAGCGTCCCAGCTGATCTCTTTATATAGACCTTTTATGCCGACGGCGTATTCGTGGTGCGAATTTGAGAAGAGTCAGGCACTGCAACGGGCCGCCGATATTCATTTCACGAAAAGCACCCTTCTAGATGGACTGGACGGCACGATTTTGCTTTTGCTGGAGGTTGCCTGGCTACCTAGGCCCCCACTACGGAGCGGTGGCGACCTCAAGAGTCAAAAAGCGTGGCCGCTGGGAGGATGACTTCTTGTTATCGCTAGATGTTAACTCTTGAGAATATTGAGTTCCGGGCATTAGTTCCCGGTTGTGACTTTGTAACATTGAACCAGTTTTGTGGTTATCCGCTTTGGGGGGTGTCCCGTCGATTTAGATGATGACGAGTCAGTGCCCTAAGGTCGCTAATTTCCACTTGACTGTGGGACGGGTTGGTTTTACGGGTTGGAGGCAGCTAGAGGTGAAGGAAGTACTTGAGATACCAGTCGCTGAAGCCGGTCCTTTAGGCATCGAGAGACGCGGTATAGATTATGTGCCTGCGGGAGAGAGATGGGCACGGCCGGTAAATCTCTTCTGGATGTGGGCCGGTGCGATATTCAATGTTGAATATTTGGTCTATGGGGCAGTTCTGATGAGCTTCGGACTATCTTTTGCCCAGGCGGTATTTATTATCCTGGTCGGCAACCTCTCTTGGGTTCTGCTTGGGTTGACTAGTCTCCAAGGGCCTTTGGCTGGAACTACCACATTCACGATCAATCGAGCCTCGTATGGGCCAAAGGGATCGAAACTGTTGGCGGTTTTCAACTGGCTGACCCAAGTCGGTTTTGAGACCGAAGGTATAGCCCTTATCGTGCTAGCCGGACTGGCTTTGGCCTCCAATTCAGGTGTGCATGCAGGGATTCCTTTGAAGATTGCCCTGATAGTTGGGGCTTCTATTGTCCAGCTCATCCTGCCGCTTTTCGGTCACGAGGTGATCCTCAAAACATTGCGAGTCCTTTTAGTTCCCTTCGTGGTCCTCTTTGTGATTTTTGCAGCGTTAAGCCTTTCTAAGGTAAATGTTCATTCTGTGCATCACGGGGCTAACTGGCAGACGATGCTCGAGGCCCTGGCCTTCATCATCACCACGAGTGGCTTAGGGTGGACAGAAAATGGAAATGACTACTCTCGGTACCTTCCAAAGGCTTCTTCGGCAAAGGCGATAGTGGGATGGGTCTTTTTGGGAACCTTCATACCGTCGGTTTTGCTCATGGGCCTCGGTGCTGCGGTGGCCA
>JAKBHQ010000469.1 GCA_021836665.1 Thermoplasmata archaeon | reverse complement strand
TATTGCTTCTTGCGCTGCACCCCATCTGTAGGAGAAACCAAACTTTGAGTCCTCTTGACCAGTCATAACATACTCATGCGTATGTGCCTCTACCCCCGGAGTCACCCGCAACCATGCGGAAACCGGTTCTTTGGCAGAAGCGAGTGATTCGAGTCGATCAATTTCATCAAAGGAATCGATCACGATCCTACCGACGCCGATTTCAATTGCAAAGGCAAGCTCTTGGTCGGACTTGTTGTTGCCATGAAATATCATCCTGGCACCAATAAATCAAGCGACGTGCGCTACGTACATCTCTCCCATCGACGCGACGTCTAAAAGTATCCCCTCTTGGTCGGCTAAGCGGGCCATCTCCTTGCACAAAAAAGCCTTCGATGCGAATGCAATTTCGCCACTAAAAGCCTCTTTCGCATTTCTGATCGTCGTTCTAATGTGGTCTTCGTCGTAGATAAAAAATGGCGTACCGATCTCGTCGGCGACCTTCTGGATCTCCACTCCTGCAATGTGGAGGCTCCCGGAGACTATCGAAGCCCCGTAAGGGAGCAGACCCATTGGGAATGAGTGCCTCACCGAAGGCATCGCCTCGGATGGTTCACCTCTTGTAAGCTCCTTGGCCATCACATCTGCTCGGGAGCTTCGATTCCGACGAGGAAGAGCGCTACCCTCAATCCGATCTGAGTAGCCCTCGCTAGCTGCAGTCTCGCCTGAAGTAGGTCTTCTTCAATGCCTTCAGCGAGGATCGGACAGTCGTGATAAAAACCGTGAAATGCCGAAGCCAAGGACTTCAACCAAGCCACTATCCGCTGAGGGGCCCGACTAATGGCGGCGTCGTCAACGACGTCTGGCAGGCTTATCAAGGTTCGGATTAACTCGAGTTCTCTCGGTGTCTTTAACAAATCAAGCGGAACTTCAGCTAGCTCCCGCACCAAGACACCCCTCGACTCGGCGACCCTGAATATGGAAGCTATCCTCGCGTGGGCGTATTGGATGTAGTAAGCGGGGTTATCCATAGAGGTACTCTTCGCCTCTTCAATATCGATCACCGCAGCCCGATCGAGAGAAGAAGAGAGTGATAACAGCCTGGTAACCGCAGGTCCCAGCTCAGAGACAAGCCACTCCATGGAGACGATGTTTCCAGCGCGCTTTGAGAACTTGACCTTGCGGTCTCCCTCCACCAAAGACACCATCTGACCGATCAATATTTCGAGACGTTCCGCTTCGATCCCCAAGGCACTCATCGCGGCCTTCAAAGAAGCGACCTGACCATGGTGATCGGCTCCAAAGATATCTATTACCCGATCGAATCCCCTAACGAGAAACTTGTTCCTATGGTAAGCGATATCCCCGGCTAAATAAGTGAAGTACCCGTCAGACTTACGAAGCACTCGATCCCGATTATCGCCGAATCTCGTCGTTTCGAGCCAGAGTGCGCCTTCCTTTTCGTAGGTAGCACCCATCGATGCGAGAATCTCTATAGTCTCGTCGACCGCACCGGACTCTTCGATCGATGCCTGAGAAAACCACTCGTCAAAATTTATATTTAGGTTTAGAAGACTCGACTTGATCGCCGCCAAGTTCTCCTTAACCGCAAACTTTCCAGCTTCCAGCACATCATCTGGGCCTTTGTACCTCTTGGCAAGCTCGACAACGTATTCACCCTGATAACCGTCTTCCGGGGGGGCTTGGTTGGAACGCCTGGCAAGGAGAGACTCGCCTAGGGTTCTGATCTGCCCACCAGTATCATTTACGTAATATTCTGTCTTGACGTTGAAGCCACTTCTTTCCAGAACTCTTTTGATCGCATCACCATAAGACGCCCACCAGGCATTGCCAACATGTAATGGCCCAGTTGGATTAGCGGAGACAAACTCTAACTGTATCTTCTCGCCATGCCCCAGTTCGCTTCTAGCGAAATTGTCTTCCCCCTGACTAAGTAGCTCTAAAAGCGATTCGTGCAGATGTGAATCCATGAGACGAAAATTTATAAAACCGGGACCAGCGAGCTCAATTCCCTTGAGATGAGGGATCTCAGATATGGCCCTCGTCTCTATGATCTCCTGGGCAAAGCTCCTTGGATTCTTCCCAAGCTGTTTGGAAAGCTCCAAAGCGACCGATGTTGCGTAATCGCCGTGTTCTAGCCGGGCTGGTCTCTCGACCTTAACCCCCCCCTCCGGCGGCGAAATACCCAATTCCGTCAGCGCCCGTTCGATCGCCGATGCGATCTGAATCTCACGCTTTGCCATCGTCTACCTTTCAAATTTGACAGTCAGAGCATTTTCTACCCCAATATCAGCCTAGGAGCAGCCCTGCCGAGTGACTTCGATGCTAATTGGGCAACTAAGCTCGACTAGTCAAGTCTTGAGCCCCCGTAGCTCAGGGGATAGAGCATCGGCCTCCGGAGCCGGGTGCGCAGGTTCGAATCCTGCCGGGGGCGCCAATCGGCAGCTGACTTAACTCTTTAGGCTAGGGCCAATGGGCACGCTGAACTTGGTAAAGATCGGTCGAAAAACTAGTGCTAATTTCTTGAACACGCACCTCACTCCGGGGAACCGGGTCGATATTCGCACCTAAGAGATGCGATGGCATTCCTAGCAGGTAACTACCCAGCTGGCCGCCATCTATCCAGAAAGATACTCTCTTCAGATGATGATGCATAGTGATTTCAGTTGACTCTTGGCTGAGTGGAGATTTCGGGTCCAGTAAAAGGCCTTATCAATGGATCAACTT
>JAKBHQ010000417.1 GCA_021836665.1 Thermoplasmata archaeon | reverse complement strand
ACGTAACCGCCCGCAGGAATCGCCTTGATCCCATATTCCGTCTCGCCGAACTTCTTCGAATAGATCTTCGGGCCGAAACCCAAAAAATACTCGGTCACCTTCATTCCGGAGATCTTCGCCACAATGAAGTGTCCCAGTTCGTGGATCATGATCATGGCGACGATAGCGAGGACCACTAGAACCGTTGGCAAAGTGGAGGTGTAAATCGTCAAAGCCAAAAGTCCAAGCAGGATAACTACAAGCCTGACAAGCGGTCTCGCACCAAAAACTCGAGCACCGACAAGGTCTACTTCTGGCGAACGTTCTTCAAAAGACGAACCAGCTAGCGGTTCAGATGAATTCGAATCAGACAACCAACGAACCCCAAATTACCGAAGACCCGCTGATCATTTTGACATCCCTTGAATCAACCACTCCGTCACCCTCCTCGACTCTCTGTCAAGATCGTATATTTCCTGCATTGAAGAAGGCTTAGAAGGTACATAGTGTTCCATGGATGCCGACAAAATATTTGCGATACTTCGCCATCCAAACTCTCCAGCCAAAAAGTGACTTACCGTCGCCTCATTGGCGGCATTAAACCAGCAAGGTGCGCCTCCAGCGACCTTACCCGCCTCGACGGCGAGGTCTAGCGCCGGAAAGTTCTCAGTATCGGGTTGGAAAAAATCCAGGGTCTGATTAGTGGGCCAGTTCATCGAACCGAAAGGCGACTTCGCTCGCTGTGGAAACAGCAGCGCCCTAGAAATGGCCAGCCGCATATCAGGTCGGGATATCTGGGCAATAGTCGATCCGTCTCGAAACTCTACCATCGAATGGACTATCGACTGCGGATGGATTACGACTTTAATCTCGTCGAAAGGTACGCCAAAGAGGAAATGAGCTTCAATAACCTCAAGTCCCTTGTTGACCAGCGTTGATGAATCAACGGTAATCTTTGGGCCCATAGACCAGGTCGGATGGGCGAGGGCCTCTTTTACCCCGGCTACGTCTAGCTCGGACTTTGTAGCCCTAAAAAATGGGCCGCCGGATGCGGTTAGGATTAGCCGCGTCGAATCCTTATCCCAAACCCGACCTTCGAGGCATTGAAAGATCGCCGAATGCTCAGAGTCAACCGGAAAAATATTCGACTTCGATACAGCTAGCTTCTCATTTACGAGCTCTCCCGCTGCGATCAGCGACTCCTTGTTCGCCAGGGCGAGCGGCCTGTTAGCCTCAATCGCTCGTATGGTCACCTCTAAGCCTGCAAATCCGACGATCGCATTCAAGACGATGTCGGCAGATTCGACGAGGGAAAATACATCTTCCCCGACGACAAGCTCTGAAAACCGCTCGACATCGGAGCGAATCCTCTCTGCGGCGATGGGGTCGAGGACTCCAACGTAGCTCGGACGGAACTCGTCTGCCTGTGCCAGCAGCGCCTCCACCGAAGAGTTCGCAACCAAAACTTCCGCCTTCAAGCGGTCGGGCTCTTGGCGGATGACCTCGAGGGCCTGTGTTCCGATCGAACCGGTAGAGCCAAAAATCGCGACAGCCTTGCGACCTACCATAGCCTCAGCTCCTTGGCTAAATACTGCACTCACTATAGATGCAGGAGCCTAAAAAGATAGAAAACAAAGGGCAACGCGAAGAGAACACCATCGATGCGATCTAGGATTCCACCGTGTCCGGGCAGAAGGCTTCCCGAGTCCTTTACCCCAAGGTCCCTCTTGACCATTGACTCCGCCAGATCGCCGATCGGGGCGACGATCGCGACGACGAGACCTAGCACGAGCCCCTTCGACATAGTGAAGGGATGTATCTGCCCGACAATGAGAGCTCCTACCAACACCGTCGCAACTGCTCCAATCGCCAAACCCTCTTGGGTTTTGGACGGAGAGAGGCTAGGGGCCAGTCTGTGCTTGCCAAATAGCGATCCGCCCGCATAAGCAAAAACGTCCGACGCAGAAGTGCAGATTAATGCCGCCAACATAAGACCCGGGCCCTGGGCCCCGAAAGGACCCTTCGGATCGAGGATAAGTCCGGCAAAAGAGCCGAGTCCGCCTATCCACAAAAAACCCATGAAAGTGGAGGATATGCCGGCCGATGGGCTCCCCTTACCCAGTCCCGACAGGAACCACATCATTGCAAATACAACTACTAAAACGCTAGCTAGTGCGATACCCTCGTATCCCCTGGCGTAGGATCCGAACAAAGCGGTTAGCGCCCCAATTATTGCCACTATACCGACAGGCTTCGCACCGCCGACTCGTGCAAGCTCCAAGTACTCAATCAGGGCCAGAACGACAGCGAGCGCTACCAGCGCCAGCATCACTTGAGCTCCGAGTGCCGCTGCAGCAATGACTACGAGGCCGAGTAAGAGGCCGGTGACCGTAGCTTTAACCGCCGAGCGTGGATTTTGGTCACTCGGTACCTGTTTCCCCGATCCCACTGCCCCATTAGACGTCTTTACCTTTGGCAAAGGACGGCGCGAAGACCTAGGCGCATCCGGGTCGCCCGGAGAAGAATACCCCCTGCTTGACGGTGAGACGGTTTCTTTTTGAAGTCCTGAATTCCGGTCACTTCTTTGGGTAGACCTCTTAAGCATGGCCAATGACCTATATGACGCAGATTTAGATGAGCGCTTGTCGCTCTTCTTTGTGTGTCGACCTCCCGATCTTAGGGATCTGGTAGGGTCGTCAGCGGCGTCAGAGTTAGCGCCCGCTTGGTTCTTGTGCGCCTCTGGTTTTGCTCTCCTTGGTTC
>JAKBHQ010000126.1 GCA_021836665.1 Thermoplasmata archaeon | reverse complement strand
TTAGGGTCAGCGAGAAAGCCTTTGGTAAAGACCGAAGGATGCCGATCACTAATGGCTTTCGCCGAGAGAGCTACGAAGTAGGCGATTAGCTAAAATCGCAGCTAAATGAGACTTGACTGCAAGGTACTGTCATCGGTAGTCAGCTTGGGTTATGTCGGTTTTGGCGAAGGATTTCTAACCGCGGGTCCGCTAAGAGTGGCTTCGTCTAAGAGAGTTGCCAAAACTCGATTGAGACCTGATTCGGTCTATTGATCATCTAAGATCCAATTTGGATGGAGAAGAGTCGCTTGCCCCCCTGGCTGGGAGGGATTGGAGTCGATGAGGCGCTAAAAATTGGCTGGATGCTTGAGATACCACTCAGGTTCGCCAAGATTGAGAATGCGCTGTTCGTCACGCTCGCTCAGGTTGCGACGTCGGAAGAACGTTCAGACCACATTTGCATTACGAGTTCGAAGCTGGCTATGTTCCACGCAAGACTCGCTTTAGACTTCGCCGAGTTTTCGGGATCTTCCCCTCCTATTGGTCTAGAACTGCCAGATGCGGGACGACCTCGATTAGACGATAGCATTAGGGCTATTGGCAAAATTGCCGATCTAAAAGACCTGGATATCCTGGGTGTTTTAGACGGTGCGGTAAACCCGGCGGTGACGTCGGCATTGGCTCAAATTGAAAAATTGAACGGGTCCGTGGCTGGTGGTAATTTAGTGCGGCTCTGCCGGTCGGCTCGGCAAAGTTACCAGGAATGTATAGAGTTGACCGATGGTTGTAGAAGGAACCTGAACGGCGCAATACTGGCGGGTTTCAGTGTTCTTGACGGGGGAATGGTCTTGTGAGCCAAGACGTCCGGATATTTACAAACAAGCTGTACTCTTGAATAGTTCGTGCCGATACATTGGTGGTCTATCCGTGGAACTGGGGTTTTCAAGGCCGCTGGGGAGACCTGGAGGGTTGGCCTCCGGTTGAATGATTACGAGGTGGGGCGTTGGCTAAAGAAAGAGTCGACAAAGACGACGAGGATCTTGTCCGCCTGTATCTGACCGATATTGGTCAATATCCCCTTTTGACCAAGGATGATGAAGTCCGCCTGGCAAAGGATATTGAGGTCGGTAGATCCGCCCGCAGGGAGATGGATCGGAAGTCAAGGGAATCTCTTCCAGCTAGGCGAAGGGAACTCAGGCGCGAAATTAGGCTAGGCGAGAATGCAAAACAGGCTTTTGTTGAGTCGAACCTGAGGTTGGTGGTATCGATAGCGAAGAAGTATCAGGCCTCCGGCCTGCCGCTTCTGGATCTAATCCAAGAGGGTAACCTTGGTTTAATTCACGCAGTCGAAAAGTTTGATTGGCGCAAGGGCTTTAAGTTCTCTACCTACGCCACTTGGTGGATTCGGCAGGCGATAACCAGAGGTATAGCTAACACGGGCAGAACTATCAGACTGCCGGTTCACGCCGGAGATACCCTGGCTAGGGTTCAGAAGGCGCAGACCCGTCTGGAGCTGAAGCTGGGCCGCCAACCGAGCCTATATGAGCTCGGCATGGAAGTCGAGATGCCCGAGGACAAACTGGTTGAAGCCCTGAGGTTTAGATCGGAACCACTCTCACTCTCGGAACCATTGCGCGAAGATGGCGACGCAGAACTCGGTGATGTCGTCGAGGACAGAGGGGCTGAATCTCCTTTTGAAGTCGCAGCTACATCGCTTTTGCCCGTCGAAATAACTAGGCTTCTTGCTCCCCTTGACGAGAGAGAACGGGAGATCCTCAGACTTAGGTTTGGATTGGACCGTGGCGAGCCGAGGACCCTCGAAGAGGTCGGGGAGTACTTCCACCTTACCCGGGAACGCATACGGCAGATTGAAGCCAGGGCGATGTCTAAGCTGCGCCACCCTTCTTCTGATACCGGGGCTAGGGACCTGCTGACCGGCTAGAACTGTCTCAAAGTTCGCAAACACGTCACTATTTGCTAACGCCACCAGGAGCTGGGCCTCCTTTGGTGGCGTTTTTATTTGTCGAGTCTTTAGTGCTGCTCGTAAATTGGTATAATCATCGCCCTCGCAAGGGTATTGAAGGCTAAATTAAAGCCCAAAATCGCCGGTGCGACATTTTCATCTATGTCGAGTCGCTCGACGCCAACAGCCGAAACTGCGAAGATATATCGATGCGGACCGTGATCTTTGGGTGGAGCGGCTCCGAGGTAACCCCTGGTGCCTCCGTCGTTTTTGAGGGTGATCGCAGACGAAGGAAGTAGGCCGCGCGTAGGATCGCCGGCGCCGGTTGGCAGTTCGTGCACCGAGGCGGGAATGTTACAGACCGCCCAGTGCCAAAAGCCCGAGACTGTCGGGGCGTCTGGGTCGAAGCAGGTAATCGCGAAACTCTTGGTTTCGCTCGGAAATCCTGACCAAGCCAGTGCCGGAGAGACGTCTTCGCCGCCTGCCCCAAAGACCCCTGATACTTGGGGGTTGGCCAACGTTTTATTGTCCATTATGTCGGTTGAGCTGAGAACAAAAGAAGGTACCTCAGGGAGGAAGTCATACGGGATAGGTGGACGTGGCCGTTGGGTCATCTAGAGACTCTCCTTGTAAGAAAGTTGTCGAACATGCATCTACACAATGGCTGCTAAACGCTTGTACAAGCCGAAACTAGCCTCTTTGGAGCGCTAGTGCAATAGCCCAACGGCTATTTCCTGTTGTTAGCTCGATGCACTGGCGACATCTCGCCCTTTTGGAGTACAGATTTCCTTGGTTTGC